>CAZZHF010000001.1:0-30062 GCA_964653545.1 uncultured Gammaproteobacteria bacterium
CCCGACTGGCCGGCTGCATTTGGGCCACTATCACGGGGTTCTGAAAAACTGGGTGCGCCTGCAGCACCAGCACCGCTGTTTTTTCTTTGCCGCCGACTGGCATGCGCTGACCACCGAGTACGACGCACCTTACGAGGTGGCCGGGCACACCGACGAGATGATCGTCGACTGGCTGGCGGCCGGGGTCGATCCGGGCAGCGCGGTGCGGTTCGTGCAGTCGCGGGTGCCCGAGCACGCCGAGCTACACCTGCTGCTGTCGATGATCACGCCGCTGGGCTGGCTGGAGCGGGTGCCGACCTACAAGGATCAGCAGGAACAGCTGCGGGACAAGGATCTGGCTACCTACGGATTTCTGGGCTATCCGTTGCTGCAAAGCGCCGACATCCTGATGTACAAGGCCACCCTGGTGCCGGTGGGCGAGGATCAGGTGGCGCATCTTGAGCTCACGCGCGAGGTGGCACGCCGCTTCAACCATCTGTACGGCCGCGAGCCGGAGTTCGAGGCGCGCGTGCAGGCGGCGCTGCGCAAGCTCGGCAAGAAGCAGGCTCGACTGTACGAGGACAACCGCCGCGCCTACCGGGAGCGTGGCGAAACCTCGGCCTTGCAGGTGGCGCAGGCGCTGGTGCACGCACAGGCCAATATCAGTCTGGGCGACCGCGAGCGGTTGCTGGGCCATCTGGAAGGCAGCGGCGTGATCGTGTTGCGCGAGCCGCAGCCGCTGCTGACGGAGACGGCCAAGATGCCAGGTCTGGACGGGCGCAAGATGTCCAAGTCCTACGGCAACGCCATCGGTCTGCGCGAGGACACCGATACCGTGGCGCACAAGCTGCGGACCATGCCGACCGACCCGGCGCGGGTGAGGCGTACGGATCCGGGGGACCCAGCCCTGTGTCCGGTGTGGGGTCTGCATCAGGTGTATTCGGACGAGGCGCGTCGGGCCTGGGTGCAGGAAGGGTGCCGCAGCGCCGCCATCGGTTGCCTGGACTGCAAGCAGCCGCTGATTGAGGCGGTCGAGGCGGAACTGGCCCCGATTCGTAAGCGCGCCCGGCCGTTTGAGGACGACCCCGGCCTGGTGCGGGAGATCGTCGCCGCCGGCTGCGAGCAGGCGCGCGAGGTGGCGCGCGAGACGCTGGACGAAGTGCGTCAGGTCATGGGCTTGGGTTATCGCTGAATGACCGTCGCGGCCATCACTGCGGAGGCGCCAAAACAGCAGGAATTTCCCCTGGCGCGGGTGCGTGGTGAGCTACTGACCCGCCTTCCCGAGGACCTGTACATCCCCCCGGACGCGCTGGAGGTATTCCTGGAGGCGTTCGAGGGGCCGCTGGATTTGCTGTTGTGGCTGATTCGCCGCCAGAATTTCGACATTCTGGACATCCCGGTGGCCGAGGTGGCGGCGCAGTACATGGCCTACGTCGAGTTGCTGCGCGGCCTGCGCCTGGAGCTGGCGGCGGATTATCTGGTAATGGCCGCGGTACTCACGGAGATCAAATCGCGCATGCTGCTGCCGCGCCCGGCGGGGGTCGAGGAGGAAGACGACCCGCGCGCCGCGCTGGTACGCCGCCTGCAGGATTACGCGCGTTTTCGCGATGCCAGTGAAACCCTGGCAGCCTTGCCCCAGTTTGGCCGCGACCTGCTGCCGCTGTCGGTAGCCCTGCCGGCGCAGGAGCTGCCGCCCGCGCAGGCGCAGGTCACGCTGGCGGAGCTGGTGGCGGCTCTGACCGAGATACTCGCGCGCGGCGCGCTGACCGCGCACCATCAGGTGCGCCGCGAGGCGCTGTCCGTGCGGGAGCGCATGACCGCCATCCTGCAACGCCTGACCGTCGGTGAGTTCACCTCGCTGCCGGCGCTGTTGCTGCCGGCCGAGGGACGTGCCGGGGTAGTGGTGAGCTTTCTGGCGATTCTGGAACTGCTGCGCGAGCAGCTGATCGAGCTGGCCCAGCACGAGGCCTTCGGCCCCATTTACTTGCGACCGGCCGCCTGATGCAGACCCTGCGAGTCATCGAGTCCGCGCTGCTGGTCGCCAGCGAGCCGCTGGATATCGAGCGCCTGCTGCGCCTGCTGCCGGATGGCACCAGTCGGGACGACGTCAGGCAGGCGCTGGACGAGCTCACGCTGGAGTGCGCCGGCCGGGCCTTGGAACTGGCCCAGGTGGCGGGCGGTTATCGCTACCAGGTGCGCACCCAGTACGCCGCGCCAGTGGCGCAACTGTTGGCCGAGCGCGCGCCGCGCTACTCGCGTGCGACGCTTGAAACGCTGGCCATCATTGCTTACCGGCAGCCGGTGACCCGGGCTGACATCGAACAGATCCGCGGCGTCTCCCTCAGCGGCGGGCTCCTGAAGACGCTGCTCGATCGCGGCTGGGTACGGGTGGTGGGTCATCGCGAGGTGCCGGGCCGGCCGGCCGTGTTTGGCACCACCAAGGCGTTCCTTGATTACTTCGGCTTGCGTAGCCTGGCTCAGCTGCCGGATCTTGCGGATCTGTCTGACCCGGCCTTGGTCGAGTTGCAACTGGACATGCTGCCGCCCCCCGAAGCCGCCCATGAAGCCTGATCGCAACGGCGCCGCCTCCGGCGAGCGTCTGCACAAGGTGCTGGCCCGGGCGGGCCTGGGCTCGCGGCGACAGATCGAGGACTGGATTCGCGCCGGGCGGGTGCGCGTGAACGATCAGCAGGCAGTGCTGGGCCAGAGCGTGACTGGCGCTGATCGTCTGGTGGTGGACGGCCAGGCGGTGGTGCTCGCCGCCCCCGCCAAGGCGCGGCTGATGCTGTACCACAAGCCTGAGGGCGAGGTTTGCACGCGGCGCGACCCGGAAGGACGCCCAACCGTGTTCGATCGCCTGCCGCCGCTGCCCAGCGGCCGCTGGATCAGCGTGGGTCGCCTCGACATCAACAGCTCGGGTTTGTTGCTGCTGACCACCGATGGCAACCTGGCGCACCGGCTGATGCACCCGGGCAACCATCAGGAGCGGGAATACGCGGTTCGGGTGCGGGGTCAGGTGGATCAGGCCATGCTCGACCGCTTGCGTGGCGGGGTGGAACTGGAAGACGGCCCAGCGCGTTTTCTGACAATTACCGCCGCTGGGGGCGCCGGCCTGAATCAGTGGTTCCATGTCATCGTGGACGAGGGGCGCAACCGTTTGGTGCGCCGATTATGGGCATCGCAGGGGATCACCGTCAGTCGTTTACTGCGCGTACGCTATGGTCCGCTGGCATTGCCGAGGGCCCTGGCGCGCGGGCAATGGCGTGAGGCGACTGCCCAGGAACTGGCCGCGGTGAGCGAAACACCGGCCACGCCGCGTCGCTCCGCGAATCGTCGGCTTGAAACCCGGGCACGGCCGCGTTTAAGATAGCCCGCTTATTTTTAAGCGCCGGGCATCTGTCCGGCGTTTTTTTCCGGTCAGGAAACAGAACTAGATGGCACGGTATACCGGTCCCCGGCTCAGAGTAGTACGGCGTTTTCAGCAGCAGTTGCCGGGTTTGACCCGCAAGACCGATGGCGTGCGCGCAAACCCGCCCGGCCAGCACGGTGCTCGCCGCAACAACCGGCCAAGCGACTATCGGCTGCGCCTGGATGAGAAACAAAAGCTCATCTACAACTATGGCTTGGGTGAGCGTCAGCTGCGTACGTATTTCAAGACCGCCGCCCGACGCAAGGGCGATACCGGCAAGAATCTGCTGACGCTGCTTGAGTCGCGCCTGGACAATGTGGCGTTTCGGCTTGGCTTCGCACCGACCATCCCGGCCGCCCGCCAGATCGTCAAGCACGGTCATGTCACCATCAACGGCCGGCGACTGGACATTCCCAGCTACCAGCTGCGCCCGGGCGACGTGATTGGCGTCGACGAGTCCAGCCGTGCGCATCCGGTGATTGTCGAGACCCTGCAATCACCGTCCCTGAGCGTGCCGGACTACCTGGACATCGACACCACGAAGATGACCGGCACCTTCCGCCATGCCCCGGATCGCGCCGACATTCCGCTAGAAGTGCAGGAAAATTTCGTCGTCGAGTACTACTCTCGCGTCAGCTGACCACCGGCGCGGATCGCCCACGGTCCGCGCCTGCACTGGCCGCGCTCGATGCTCCTTGCGGCTGGGGCCGATTCCCGGAGAGGTGTCCGAGTGGTTGAAGGAGCACGCCTGGAAAGTGTGTATACGTCAAAAGCGTATCGAGGGTTCGAATCCCTCCCTCTCCGCCAGTCTTTTGTGTTGTCCCGGGCCGCCATGTTCTATGGCGGGCCTGCCAGTCCCCCCGCGGTGATAAGTCGTGAACCCCGCCAGGCCCGGAAGGGAGCAACGGTAGCGACCGATGCAGGTGCCGGGGTCAGGCTGGCAGGTTCCGCCGCCCTAGCGCACCCGATCGCCGCATGAGTTACCAGGCGCTGGCCCGCAAGTGGCGCCCCCGCCGCTTCGCCGACATGGTGGGTCAGGAGCATGTGCGTCGGGCTCTGGGCAACGCGCTGGCCAGCGATCGCCTGCACCATGCCTACCTGTTTACCGGCACCCGCGGCGTGGGCAAGACCACCGTGGCGCGGCTGTTCGCCAAGGCGCTGAACTGCGATCAAGGTGTCAGTGCCGAGCCGTGCGGTGCATGCGCCGCCTGCGCCGCGATCGATGCCGGACGCTTCATGGACCTGATCGAGGTTGATGCCGCCTCGCGCACGGGTGTGGACGATACCCGCGAGCTTCTGGACAACGTGCAGTACGCACCGACCCAGGGCCGCTACAAGGTGTACCTCATCGATGAGGTACACATGTTCTCCAAGAGCAGCTTCAACGCCTTGCTCAAGACGCTTGAAGAGCCGCCGCCGCACATCAAGTTCCTGCTTGCCACGACCGACCCGCAGAAGATCCCGCCGACCATTCTGTCGCGTTGCCTGCAGTTCAACCTGCGCGCGCTGACCCCGGAGCAGCTGAGCGGGCAGTTGAGTCGCGTGCTGATGGCCGAGAACGTCGCCGTCGACGAGTTGGCGGTGGATCTGCTGGCGCGCGCCGCCGCCGGCAGCATGCGTGACGCACTGAGCTTGCTCGACCAGGCGCTGGCGCATGGCGGCGGCGAGCTGCACGCACCGGCCGTGCAGGCCATGCTGGGCACACTGGACCGCAGCTTCGGTGTGCGCTTGCTGAATGCGCTGGCGGACGGTGATGGCCCGGCGCTGCTGGCGGCTGTGGCTGAGGTCAACGCCCAGGCCGCCGACGCCAGTTCCGTACTCGAAGACCTGCTGCGCCTGTTGCACCAGGTGGCCGTGCGCCAGGCGGTGCCCGAGGCGACCCTGGCGGCGGACGCTGACCCGACGGTGGTGCAGGCGCTCGCCGAACGCATCGCCGCCGAGGATGTCCAGCTGTATTACCAGATGGCCTTGACCGGCCGGCGCGATTTGCCGCTGGCGCCGGACCCGGCCAGCGGTCTTGAGATGGTGCTGTTGCGCTTGCTGGTGTTTCGACCGGCGACCGCCGAGATGCCGCCGGTCCCGGCCGCGCGTGCGACGCGGCCAGGCGCCACGCCCGTTGCTTCACGACCGGAGTCCGCCCGCCCGGTAGGTCGTCCAGCCGTCGTGTCACCGCCGCCGCCGGTGCCGCCTGTTGCCAAGGCTGCGCCGCCCGAGGCAGACCCGGCGGCAGACACTGACGACTGGGCGGCGCTGGTGGCGCGACTGGATTTGCGGGGTGCGGGCGCGCAGCTGGCCCAGCACTGCACGCTGCTGCGACGGCAGGGCGAACGCTTTGACCTGAGCGTGGATGCGCGCAGTCGCGCGCTGTTGACGCCATCGGCGAAACAGGCGTTGATCGATGCCCTGTCGGGACTGCTCGGTCAGCCGGCGCGCGTCGATTTTGCGGGCGCCGAGGCAAACGGCGACACCCCGGCGCAGATCACGGCGCGTGCGGTCGCCGCCCAGCAGGCACAGGCGCGGGCAGCACTGGAAAGTGATCCGGTCGTCAGTGGTCTGATCGACACCCTGGACGCGCGCATTATCGACGGCTCGGCGGCAACCGGCGAGTAGACTTGCCGCCCAGCGACCATCAAGAGGAAAGCACATGAAAGGCAACATGAACCAGCTGGTGCAGCAGGCGCAGCGCATGCAGGAAGCGATGCAAAAAGCGCAGCAGGCATTGGCGGCCATTGAAGTCAGCGGTGCCGCCGGCGGCGGCCTGGTTGGCGTGACCATGAGCTGCAACCATCAGGTGCGCCGCGTCAGCATCGACCCCAGCCTGCTCGGCGACGATCGCGACATGCTTGAGGATATGGTCGCGGCCGCGGTCAACGACGCTCTGCGCAAGGTGGAACAGGCCACGCAGGAGCATATGGGCGGCGCGCTGGGCGGCCTGAATATGCCCGGCATCAATCTGCCGTTCTGAGGTTCGGATGGCGCACGGCGGCTTGATCGACAGCCTGGTGGGCGCTCTGCAGCGTTTGCCTGGGGTGGGTCCGAAGTCTGCCCGGCGCATGGCTTTCCACCTGCTGGTGCGTGATCGCGACGGCGGCCGGCGGCTGGCTCAGGTGCTGATCGAGGCCATGGACCGCATCGGCCGCTGCCAGTTGTGCCGCAACCTCACCGAGCAGGAAATCTGCGCGGTTTGCAGCTCGCCGCAGCGCGATCGTGCCCTGCTGTGTGTGGTGGAGAGTCCCGCCGATGTGCAGGCTATCGACCAGGCGGCGGGCTATCAGGGTCTTTATTACGTATTGCACGGCCACCTGTCGCCGCTGGACGGTATCGGGCCCGAGGAACTTGAACTGCACCGCTTACAAGAGCGTCTGGAGCAGGGTGAGGTGCGGGAACTGATCCTGGCCACCAATCCCACGGTCGAGGGTGAAGCCACGGCCCATTACCTGGCCGAACTGGCACGGGACCGCGGCATTCGCAGCACCCGGATTGCCCATGGCGTGCCCATGGGCGGCGAGCTGGAATACGTGGATGGCGGCACCTTGCGTCAGGCGCTGAACGGCCGGCGCGATTACGTGGAATGAGGCGACAGGTCGCTCGGCGACGCATGTTATAGTCCGCGATCGCTCGCCTGCCCCTTGCTGCCGCCTGCCGTTCCGTCGGGGTGGCCGCCGTCTGCATTTGCCACACTGGATATCCGATGCCTCCCAAACCCGGCCCGCTGATCTGGATCGACCTCGAAATGACCGGGCTCGATACAGGGTGGGATGCCATTATCGAGATCGCCACCGTGGTCACCGACGCGGATCTCAACGTGCTGGGCGAAGGCCCGGTGCTGGCGGTGCGCACAACCGAAGAAATGCTGGCCGGTATGGACGAGTGGAACACCCGGCAGCACACCAAAAGCGGGCTGGTTGAGCGGGTTCGCAGTTCGACCGTGGACACCGCCGAGGCGGAGCGCCAGACGCTGGATTTCCTGCGCCGACATGTCGGGCGTAACGAGTCGCCCATGTGCGGCAGCAGCATCTGTCAGGACCGGCGCTTCATGGCGCGCCTGATGCCGGAGCTCGAAGCCTACTTCCACTATCGCAACCTTGACGTCAGCACGCTGAAGGAACTTGCCCAGCGCTGGGCGCCGGATGTGCTGGCTTCGTTCAAGAAGCGTTCATCGCACCAGGCGCTGGAAGATGTGCACGACTCGATCCGCGAGCTGCGCCACTATCGCGAGCATTTGCTCAAGGTCTAGGCAACCGTCGGCCCGACCGACCGTGGGAGCGGCGCCCCGGCCGCGAATTGCGCCGGTTACTGTGGCCCCTTCGGCCCGGGGGCGGGCCTCACGCATGATTCGCCGTTCAGGCTTTCGTGTTGTCGTGCCACAGCTTGTAGGTGATGGCGTCGGACAGCGCCTGCCAGGATGCTTCGATGACGTTGGTGGAGGCGCCGACCGTGGTCCAGCGCCGCCGGCTGGGGTCACTGCACTCCAGCATCACGCGCGTTACCGCACCGGTGCCGGCACCGGACTCCAGAATCCGCACCTTGTAGTCGGTAAGTACCAGTTCCGCCAGGGCCGGATATGCTGACAGCAGGGCATGGCGCAGAGCGCGGTCAAGTGCGTTGACCGGGCCGTTGCCCTCGGCTACGGTCATGTGCATTTCGCCCGATACGCGCACTTTCATGGTGGCTTCGGATAGCGTGACCAGCTGGCTGTTCAGGAGCTGGCGCTGGTCGATGACGCGAAAGCTGTCCAGCTCGAAATACTGCGGCAGACCCTCAAGTAACTGACGCGCCAACAACTCGAAGCTGGCTTCGGCGCCATCGTAGGTATAGCCCTCAAGCTCGCGGGCCTTGACCAAGGCCACCAGCTTGGCGACGCGGGGGTCGTCCGGCGCCAGTTCCAGGCCCACCTCGTCCAGCAAGGCCAACACGTTGGCCCGTCCGGCCTGATCCGAGACCAGAATCTTGCGGTGGTTGCCGACCCGCTCGGGCGCGATGTGTTCGTAGCTGCGCGGGTCCTTCTCTACCGCCGACACGTGCAGGCCGCCCTTATGGGCGAAGGCGTTCTCGCCCACGTACGGCGCATGCCGGTTCGGGGTGCGATTCAGGCGCTCGTCGACAAAGCGCGAGGCGTGTGTCAGGTGGCCCAGGTCCGCCTCGTCAAGACCGGTGCCGTAGCCGAGTTTCAACATCAGCGTGGGCAGCAGCGAGATCAGGTTGGCGTTCCCACAGCGCTCGCCGAGGCCGTTGAGCGTGCCCTGCACTTGCCGAACTCCGGCGCGTACCGCGGCCAGGCTGTTGGCGACGGCGTTTTCGGTGTCGTTGTGGCAGTGGATGCCGAGTTGGTCGCCAGGGATGATCCTGGCGACGGCGCTGACGATGGCTTCGACCTCGTGCGGCAGGCTGCCGCCGTTGGTGTCGCACAGCACAATCCAGCGCGCGCCGCCACGCAAGCCGGCCTGGAGGCAATCGAGCGCATAGGCCGGATTGGCCTTGTAGCCGTCAAAGAAATGCTCGGCGTCGAAGATCGCCTCGCGCCCGGCCGCCGCGCACAGGGCGAGACTGTCCTCGATCATCCGCAGGTTTTCTTCCGGCGTGGTGCGCAGCGCCACCGTGACGTGAAAGTCCCAGGTCTTGCCCACCAGGCAGACAGCTGGCGCGCCGCTGTCGATCAGGCGCGCGAGGCCGGGGTCTTCGGCGGCCAGCCGGCCGGGCCGACGGGTCATGCCGAAGGCGACCAGGCGGGCGCGCTTGAACGTGGGCGCGGCCGCGAACACGGCATCGTCGGTCGGGTTGGCGCCCGGCCAGCCGGCCTCGATGTAATCGACGCCCAGGTGATCCAGCTCGCGGGCGATGGCCAGCTTGTCGCCGACCGAAAAATCGATCCCCTGCGTCTGCTGGCCGTCGCGCAGCGTGCTGTCGTAAACAAAAATGCGCGGCGCAGACACAGTCGCTTACCCTGAAATAATCGAGCAAAACGCCATTTTACGCGCTGCCGCGTGAGTGCCGAAGGCTCTGTGGCGCTGTGGCGCCGACGCCTCTTGGCGCATAGCGCGGACTGGCACAATAGCGGCTTCACTGGAGTTCTGGCGAAAATGCGTTATTTGCTCATCTCAGCCTTGGCGCTGTGCCTGATTGTTGGTCCGGTCCATGCCGCCACCGATCGTTTACCGGACGACCTGGCCTTTACCATCACCGACGGCCGCATCCTGAGCACCAAGGCGCTGCGCGGCCAGCCGCTGCTGATCGTGTTCTGGGCCACTACCTGCGCGCCATGCGTGGCTGAAATGCCCGACCTGTCGGGCCTGTACCGGGAATTGCACCCCAAGGGCCTTGAACTGATTGCGCTGGCCATGCCCTATGACCCACCCAACCGGGTGATGGTGGCGCACAAGGTGCTGAAGCTGCCGTTTCCGGTGGCGATCGACATCAGCGCCGGGATCGTGCGCCGGCTGGGCGTGCCGCCGCAAACGCCGCGGTTCCTGCTGGTGGACGGCAGCGGGCGGATTGTGGCCAAGCACGAGGGTGTGTGGCCAATTGACAAGCTGCGGGCGGCGCTGCTGCCCCTGCTAGCCGGTACGTAACTCAAGGAGATGAGCTGATGCTGTGGTTAAAGTCCCTGCACCTGATTGCCATGGTGGCCTGGTTCGCCGGGCTGTTTTACCTGCCGCGGCTGTTCGTCTATCACGTTGATTGCACCGACGAGGCGGGGCGGCAGCGCTTTCAGATCATGGAACGGCGCTTGTTCTGGGCCATCATGACGCCGGCCGCGGTGGTCACCGTGCTGGCTGGGCTGGCCTTGCTGGTGGACTACGCCTGGGCGGCCTACAGCAAGGCCGGCTGGCTGCACACCAAGTTGCTGCTGGTGGGCTTGCTGGTGGTCTACCATTGGCTGTGTGGCCGCTACATGGCCAAACTGCGCGATGGTCAGAACCGCCACAGCGCGCGTTTCTACCGTGTGTTCAACGAGCTGCCGACGGTAATCCTGATCGCGGCGGTATGCCTGACCGTCGTTAAGCCGTTCTGATCGGCGCGCTAGCGGCCGGGATTTCTGGCGCCATCCCAAGCGTCACGCATTTGCAAGATCTGGCAGGTAACTTGCTGGTGTTCCGGCAGGGCAGCCTGTGCCCGATCTGACCGTGCCTGTTTATGACTGCCGCACATAGCGTTTTCAACGAGATTGCCGCCCTGCTGGTGCTGGGTGCCTTGCTTGGCTTTGTCGGCCAGCGGCTGCGCCAGCCGTTGATCGTGGCTTTCATCGTGGCTGGAATCGTAGCTGGGCCGGACGTGCTGGGGGTGGTGTCCAGCGCCGTCCACGTGCAGGTGCTTGGCGAGCTGGGCGTGGCGGTGCTGCTGTTTCTGGTTGGCCTCAAGCTCGATCCAGGGCTGCTGCGCACGCTGGGGCCGGTGGCGCTCGCAACCGGCAGCGCGCAGGTGGTGTTCACCGGGTTGATCGGCGCGGTTCTGTGTCTGGCGCTGGGCATGGCGGTGCAAACAGCGGTGGGCGTGGGTGTGGTGCTGACCTTCTCAAGCACCATCATCGTCATCAAGCTGCTGTGGGACAAAGGCGAAGTGGATTCGCTGCACGGCCGGGTGGCGCTCGGTCTGCTGATTGCGCAGGACTTGCTGGTGGTGGTGTTGATGGGCCTGCTGGCCGGGCTGCGTGGTGGTACGGACGGCGGCCTGACGCTGGCCTTGCTGGGCGCGGCCGGGCTGGTCGGGGCAGTGTTGTTGTTCATCCGGTTCCTTGCGCACGGGCTGCTGGCGCGCCTGGCGCGCTCGCCGGAGCTGCTGGTGACCTTTGCCATTGCCTGGGCCGCTTTGCTGGCAGGGACGGCAGACACCCTGGGCTTGGGCAAGGAACTGGGTGGTTTGCTGGCCGGCGTGTCGCTGGCCTCGACGCCGTTTCGCGAGGCGCTGGCCTCGCGCCTGGCAAGCGTGCGCGATTTTCTGCTGCTGTTCTTTTTTGTCAGCCTGGGCGCGAGTCTGGATTTTGGTCAGTTGCAAGGCAGCCTGGCGCCGGCCCTGGCGCTGTCGGTTTTTGTGTTGCTCGGCAAACCGCTGCTGGTTCTGCCGATCCTGAGCTTGGCCGGGTACGGCCGGCGCACGGCATTTCTGGCCAGTCTTACGGTTGGGCAGATCAGTGAGTTCTCGCTGATCCTGGTGACCTTGGCGGTTCAGGCCGGTCTGGTCGACACCGCCACGCAGGCGCTGGTGACGGTGGTGGGCTTGGTCAGCATTGGCGCCAGCAGTTACCTGGTGACTTATTCGGGGCCCATCTATGCACGCCTTGAGCCGTGGCTGGCGCGCTGGTTGAGCGACCATCCCGGCCGCCATGCCCAGGCACAGCCGCTACCAGCGGGGGCGGACATCATCGTTTTCGGTCTGGGGCGCTACGGCACCGCTATCGCCGAGGGCCTGCGCGCACACGGCCTGAGCGTGGTGGGCGTGGACTTTGACCCGGAGATGGTCGCCCGTTGGCGCCAGCTGGGGTTGCCAGCGCATTACGGCGACGCAGCAGACCCGGACTTTGCCAAGGCGCTGCCCTTGAGCAGCGCAAGCTGGGTGGTGTGCGCTATCCCGGTGCATGGCGGCAGCTTGACCCATGATGACCCACGCCTGGCACTGGTGGATTCCCTGCGCGACCACGGGTACCAGCAACGCATCGCCGTGGCTATCCACCAACCGGACGATCTGCAGGCCCTGCGCAGTCGCGGCGTGGACCTGGTGTTACTGCCAATGGCGGATGCCGCCGCTGAAGCGGTGGATCTGATCACGACTCCACTGGACAAGTCGGAACGGACCGCTCGTGAAGCACTGCTGGAAAAGGCGGTGTCGTAGATCGACCTGGCGGCTCGGCGGCTGTTTCGGGGCTGCGTCCTTGAGTCATCCAAGGCTTCCCATTGAGCCCGTGATCGTGGTCTAGTTGCCCGGTCGCCGCTGATCGGCGCGAGCGTTTCTCAGACGGAGCCGAGACGATGCAGTTTGATCGCAAGGATGCCAAAACCTGGTGTTCGCAGCATATCCAGGACTACTACGAGGCTCCGCTGACGCCGATCACACCCGATTTTCGGCTGGACGAGACGGGCATCCGCGACAACGTCGAGGCTTATATCGACATGGGCATTCCCGGCCTGGTGGTCGGCGGGTTTCTGGCCGAGGGCTGGAACATGACCACCGACGAATGGCGCCGTTATCACGAGGTGATGGCCGACGCGGTTGCCGGGCGCATGGACCTGTGGACCATTGTTCTGGAGTCCTCGCCGCGCCGGGCGCTGGAACAGATGCAGTTTGTGGAGTCACTCGGCTACACCGGCGCCGAAATCATGAATCCGGCGGTGCAGCTCAAGAGCGACGACGAGATCTTCGACTACTTCAAATTCCTAACTGACCACACCAATCTGGCGGTTTTTTTGTACCGTACATATTTGGCCGGCAACCTGTTCAGCCACGATGTGCTGCGCCGGCTGACCGAGATCGACACCGTGGTGGGCATGAAGCAGGGCGGGCTGGTGTATGCCGAAACGCTCAAGCTGCGCCGCGATCTGCCGCCCGACTTCATTGTTTCCGACCCGCAGGAAGAGCTGTTTCTGCAGGATCTGAAATACGGTTCCCAGGTGCTGTGGGCCGAAGTGACCTACATACTCTATGGCAAGAAGCGTCACCTGATGTCGTCTTATATTCGCAAGGCCAAGGCCGGCGACTGGGCGGGCGCCGAGGCAGACTGGCAGGCATTGCGACCGGTAGCCAACTTCTGGGACGATCTGGTCACCTGGGAAGGCGTGTACAAGACCAAGACCTATGCCGCCTCGTTTGCCATCGTCAAACCCTGGTACGAGGCTATCGGCCTGAAGGCTGGGCCGAGCCTGCCGACCGTGCATCCGACCTCGCCACAGCGGGTGGAGTGGCTGCGCGAGCAATTGTCCGAACTTGGCGTTTGCTGAGTTCGTTCTTACTGGAGAAGCCCCGATGCTGATGCGCAGCAACGAGCCGGACTGGGACGCCCTGGTTGACGATGGCAGCGCCCGCGTGAGTCGTCAGATCTTTGTCGACGAAGCGATTCACGCGCTGGAGATCGAGCGTATCTTCAACCGCTGCTGGCTGTTCGTGGGCCATGAGTCGGAAATCCCAAACCCCGGTGACTACGTTACCCGCCGCATGGGCTCGGATCAGGTCATCGTCATGCGCGGTCCCGACTCGCGGGTGCGCGTATTTCTGAACAGCTGTTCGCACCGCGGCGTGAAGGTCTGCCGGGCCGATTCCGGCCATGCCAAGCAACTGATTTGCCCCTACCACGGCTGGACCTACGACACTGCCGGGCAATTGCTGACCACGGGCTTTGACGATTTCTATGCGGGCAAGCTGGACAAGAGCACGAATGGGCTGCAGGCGGTGGCGCAGGTGGATACCCACGGCGGGCTGATCTTTGCCACCTTCGATCCGCAAGCCGTCAGCCTGGCCCAGTACCTGGGCGATTCGCGTTTTTACCTGGACATGTACTTCAACCGCACGCCAGGGGGCATGGTGGTGCTGTCGCCGCCACAGCGCTGGGTGGTGCGCGCCAACTGGAAAATGGGCGCGCTGAACTTCGGCACCGACAATCAGCACCTGTACCCGACCCATCTGGGCCCGACCGCCATGGAGCTGATCGGCGTGCCGACGGCGGCGGTCATGGCCGGGCTGGGCTCCAGCCACCAGGTCAGTGTGGCCGGTGGGCACGGCACGGTCAGCACGGTGGTGCCGGAAGACCATGTGGTGCCGTACTGTGGCCTGAATCCGGACCTTATCGGGCTGTACGAAAAAACACTTGGCCCGGCGCAACTGGACCTGCTGCGGCGCAACGTGGTCACGGTCGGCAACATCTTTCCGCACCTGGCGTGGATTCAGCCGGCGCTGGACCTGGAGCGCAATGGCAAGCCAGTCGCCGGCGGCACGCTGCGCATCTGGCAGCCGCTGGGGCCAAATGCCATGGAACTGACCGCCTGGTACCTTGCCGAGCGCGAGGCGAGCGAGGAATGGAAACAGAAAGTACTCGAAGCCGGCGTGCGCGGCTTTGGCATGACCGGCGTGTTCGAGGAAGACGACGTCGACGTGTGGTCCTCGGTTACCGACGTGTGCCAGGGCAGCCAGGCCCGGCAGGGCCAGGCAAGCTTCGAGACGGCACTGAACTTCGCCCCGGTGGACGACTTCAGCGGCCCCGGTACGGCCTATTTCCCGATGCTGCCCGAGTGCGAGCAGTTCAACTTCCTGAAGCACTGGAAGGGCCTGATGCGCACGCCCTGAACGCGCATTCCCTCACCACACCGAACGGACATTGCCTTGGACGAGCGCCTTTTTGCCCGCGTATACGAGCACCTGATGGACGAGGCCGCACTGCTGGACACGCGCCAGTTCCTGGCCTGGCACGCCACCTTGGCCGAGGACGTGCATTACGCCGTGTACGCCAACCTGGTGCGCATGCAGGGCGAGGAGGGTCCCAGCGGCGCGCCGCTGTTCCTGGAAAACCTGGCCAGCCTGCGCACCCGCTGCGAGCAGCTGTCCACGCCGGGCTTCAGCGTGGCGGACAACCCGCCAGCGGCGACACGGCATTTCGTGACCAACGTGCGCCTGCGCCCGGCTGACTCCGCCGATACGTGTCGCGTGGACAGCAACGTGCTGGTCTACCGTACGCGCGGTTCCGACCTGCCGCCGTATTTCTTTTCCGCGGCGCGGGAGGACCTGTTTACGGACACGCCGCAGGGTTTGCGCCTGCGCCGGCGCGTCGTGAAGTGTGACGACGCCATCATCGGGACACGGAATCTGAATTTCTTTGTCTGACCTGTGGTTGGCCCTACTGCGGATAACGCTGGGCTAGGCGCTTTCCAACACCACCATGGCCATGGCTTGATCCCGTTCGTCTGCGATGCTCAGGTGCCAGCTGACGATGCCGCGCCGGGCGCAGTGCTCGGCGGCGGCGCCCGACAGTTCCAGTCGTGGCCGGCCTGCGGCGTCGTGGCTGACCGCGATCTGCGGCAGGGTCACGCCCTCCGCGATGCCGGTACCCAATGCCTTGCCGAATGCTTCCTTGGCGGCAAAGCGCTTGGCCAGGAACGCCGGCCGATTCCGGGCAGCCTCGTAATCCGGCCACTCGTTGGGGGCCAGCAGGCGGCGTGCGAACCCGTCCCCGTGTTGCTCGACGATACGGGCGATGCGCGCCACCGCCACGATATCGACGCCGATCCCGGCAATCACGGCAGGGCCTTGTCGATGACATGCTTGATCTCGGCCACTGCCGCTCGCAGGCCGATGAACACGGCGCGGGCGATCAGCGCGTGCCCGATGTTGAGTTCGGTAACGCCGGGCAGGGCGGCCACAGCGGCTACGTTGTCGAGGTTCAGGCCATGGCCGGCATTGACCGTCAGACCGAGTTCACGGCCGTACTGAACCGCCTGGCGGATGCGCGCCAGTTCCAGCGTTCGTGGGTCGGGGTGCTCGGCGTCGGCATAACGACCCGTGTGCAGTTCCACCAGCGGCGCGCGGCAGCGCCGGGCGGCATCGAGCTGGGCCGGATCCGGATCGATGAACAGCGATACCTGTATGCCAGCAGCGCTCAGTTGAGCCGTGGCCCGTGCAATGCGCGCTTCCTGGCCGGCCACGTCGAGGCCACCTTCGGTGGTCAGTTCCTCGCGTCGCTCGGGCACCAGGCAGCAGTCCGAGGGTTGTAGCCGGCAGGCGATGGCGACCATTTCGTCGGTCACGGCCATCTCCAGATTCATACGGCATGGCAGGCGCTGACGTAGCGTCGCCAGGTCGGTGTCCTGGATGTGGCGCCGGTCTTCACGCAAGTGCAGGGTGATGAAATCGGCACCGCCGGCCAGTGCTTCGAAGGCCGCGGCGACCGGGTCGGGATAGGACGTGCGGCGCGCCTGACGCAGCGTGGCAACGTGGTCGATGTTGACGCCCAGCAGAGGCATGGATCAGTCCGGTGTTGTGGAGGCCGGCCGCCCGGCCAGCGCGTGGTAGAACTCGCGACTTTTCAGGGGCCGGTCGCCGAAGTGCCAGCTGATCTGCGCCCGCAGCAAACGCTTGCCGGCGGCAAGATGCCCGGCATCGGTCAGCGTGCTGGCGTGCAGGGCCTGCAGGGCCGCTCCGGGCAGATCACCGTCCGCGGCCCGGATCGGGCCGCGCTCGGGCCGATAGTGATAGCGGCGGCCGGGGTCGATGGTCGCGCCGTCCGTGTCGTGCTCCAGCAGCAGGCCGTAGCCGAGTTCGGCCAACAGATCGCGCTCGAAATAGCGCAGCGCGGCCTCGCTGCCGGCGGGGGTGGTCAGAGCCGACAGGGTGCGCTGATAGGCAAGGTAAACGCCCGGGTGAGCGTCCAGCCGCGCGCAGGCACGCAGCAGTAGTTCGTTCAGGTAAAAACCGGCGGCCAGTGCCGCCCCCCGTGGCGGATCGACGTAACCGTCCGCCTCGGCCTGAGTCAAGGTCTTGAGGTCGCCAGACCCGCCCCAGGACAGCAGTAACGGAGCGAACGCCTGTAGTACTCCGGCCAGGCGGCCACGCCCGCCACGCGCCACGATGCCGACGCGCCCATGGTCGCGGCTGAAGCACTCCAGTAGCAGGCTGGTGTCCCGATAGGGCCGCCGATGCAGAACATAGGCCGGCGCCAGCAGGATCGGCGCGCGGCTAGTCACTCTGGTATCCGAGCGTGCGCAGGGCGAGGTCGTCGTCGGTCCAGCCACTGCGTTCGCGTACCCAAAGCCGTAAAAAAACGTGGGTCTCCAGCAGTGTTTCCAGGTCCACGCGTGCTTCGCTGCCTATCTGCTTGAGCATGGTGCCGCCCTTGCCAATGACGATGCCCTTGTGGCTGGCTCGCTCGACCCAGATTACGGCGCCGATTTCGGTGCCCGACGGCTGCTCGTCGAAGCTTTCGATGCTGACCGTGCACACGTACGGCAGCTCCTGGTGCAGGTGACGCATGAGCTTTTCGCGCACGATCTCGGCTGCCAGGAACGACTGGCTGCGGTCGGTGACCTGATCGGTCGGAAACAACGGCCCACCTTCGGGCAGCAGGCGCCCGACGACCTGGACCAAGCGCTCGATGCCGCTGCCCTTGCGCGCGCAGACCGGCACGATTTCGCAGAAGCAGCCCTGCGCGCCCAGGCGCTCAAGCTGTGGCAACAGGGCCGCCTTGTCGGTAACCAGGTCGACCTTGTTGACCACGGCCACCGCCGGTTGGCCACCGGCCTTGACCAGTTCAACCACGCGCTGGTCCTGCTGCGTCCAGTGCGTGCCTTGCAGCACCACCAGCACCAGATCAACGCCCTCAAGGGCGCCGGTGGCGGTGCGGTTCAGGTAGCGGTTCAGCGCGCGGCCTTCGTCGGGGTGCATGCCGGGCGTGTCCACGAAAACCGCCTGAATGCCATCCTCGGTGCGGATGCCGAGCAGGCGATGGCGCGTGGTCTGCGGTTTGGCTGAGGTGATGGCGAGTTTCTGCCCCACCAGACGATTGAGCAGGGTGGACTTGCCGACGTTGGGGCGACCCACGATGGCGACGTAGCCAGCGCGTTCAACGGGTGGGGTTTCAGGCATGGGCTTGCAGGTGTTCGAGGGCAAGTGCGGCGGCGGTCTGTTCGGCCGCCCGGCGAGTGCCGCCATTGCCATGACAGGGTTGGTCGAGTGCGGGAACCCGGCATTCGACCGTGAACTGCCAAACTCCGGCCTGCTCCTGCTCGTTGATCAGATGATAGTGCGGGCGCTCCAGAGCGCGACTTTGCAGCCATTCCTGAAGTCGGGTTTTGGGGTCTTTCAGATCCTCGCCCGGTTGCAGCTGGCCCAGCGCCGGGCCGAACAAGGCCAGCACCCGTTCGCGGCAGACGTCCATGCCAGCGTCCAGATACACGGCGCAAATCACCGCCTCCAGAGCGTCAGCCAGAATTGACGCGCGACGATGACCACCGCTCTTGCGCTCGCCAAGCCCAAGCTCAAGAAAACTGCCGAGCCGCAATTCGAGGGCAAGGGCCGCCAACGCGTCTCCGTTAACCAGGCGGGCACGCAACCGCGTCAGTTCGCCCTCGCTGGCACCCGTAAAGCGTTGCGACAGCGCCTCGGCGATCAGGAATCCCAGCACGGCGTCACCCAGGAACTCCAGGCGCTCGTTGTGCTGGCGCCGCGCGCTGCGATGCGTGAGCGCGAGACGCAACAGTCCCGGGTCGGAAAAACGGTGTCCCAGGTGCAGTTGCAGCAGGTCTAGCGGGTCGGTCAAGGACCGTCGACCTGAATCTCGTGCTTGAAGTGCATAACGATGCTGATGTTGTAGAACAGCGGCGCCCTGTAGTCGTATTCGAGCGCAATGCGTTTTTTGCTGGTCTTCTTATCGTACTCGACCACCAGGTCTTCCTTGGTGGGCGTGAAGCTGTACAGCCCACTCATGTCGAAGCGTTTTTCCAGCAAGCGCCAGATGGTTGGCTTGGCCATTACGCCGATACTACTGTCTTCTGCCAGGGAATTGATTCCCTTGCGGATGGCAAAGGCCTCGTAGTAGCCCGGATACATCGCCAGGCCGACCAGGAAGAAAAGCACTGCCACGGCAAGGGCAATGCTGAGCGAAAACATGGACCAGCCGCCTTGGCGGGCGGATACCGTCGTTTGCATGCCAGATCCTCTCAGTTAACACGCCGAGCGCTAATACGGCGTGGCCCATTATGAACCCGCCTGCTCAGGGAAGCGCTGAATAAATCCGTCCTGGATTTCTCGGCGCCCGCCATCGGCAAAGCGTGGTTTTCCGATGACTCACAAAATCCGTGGCTTACCGCCACCGATTCTGGCGGCGCATCCCTGCGCCGCGGGAAACACTGAATACTTCAGCGTCCGCTTAATCGCGGCAGAGACCTTCAGGGAATGCTGCTGCCGATACGCCGCCAGTTGACGGCAAAGCGGTCGCCGTCCCAGCTCATCCATATGAAGAAAGCCTTGCCGACCAGGTTCTGGTCCGGTACGAAACCCCAGTAACGACTGTCCTTGCTGTTGTCGCGATTGTCGCCCATGACGAAATACTGGCCGGGGGGCACCACGACCTCACCCTGGGGGCTTGGCCGCTGCGGCATCCACTGCACGTCATAGCGATGCGTGCCCAGGTGTTCGGGCAGGCGCAGCAGCTCCATGCCTTCCTCCTGTACCGACCGCACGGCATCGCGCTCGGTCACCTGCTCGCCGTTCACGTACAGCACCTTGTCGTAATAGCCGATGCGGTCGCCCGGCACGCCGATCACGCGCTTTATGTAGTCTATGGACGGTTCGGGCGGGTAGCGGAAAACCATCACATCGCCCCGCTGCGGGCTATCGATCTCGATGATCTTTTTGTCGATGATGGGCAGCCGGATGCCATAGGCGAACTTGTTGACCAGGATGAAGTCGCCGATCGCCAGGGTCGGAATCATCGACCCCGACGGAATGCGAAACGGTTCCACCAGAAACGAGCGCAGCAGAAACACCGCCAGAATCACTGGAAAGAACGAGCGGCCGTATTCCACCCACCAGGGAATCTTGGCCGGTGGCGCCCCGGCACTGCCGCGGTGGCGTACCAGCCAGATTTCATCGATCAGCCAGATGGCGCCACTCAGCAGCAGCAGCCCGAACAGCAGCACAGCGAAATCCACGCTTACTTCTCCTTGCCGGTGTGCAGAACCGCCATGAAAGCCTCTTGTGGTATTTGCACCGTGCCGACCGTTTTCATGCGTTTCTTGCCCTCTTTTTGCTTTTCCAGCAGCTTGCGCTTGCGCGAGATGTCGCCGCCGTAGCACTTGGCGGTGACGTTCTTGCGCATGGCGCGCACCGATTCGCGGGCCACGACTTTCGCGCCGATGGCGGCCTGGATCGCCACCTCGAACATCTGCCTGGGGATCAGCTCTACCATTTTCGCCACCAGCTCACGCCCACGCGCGGCAGCCATGGCGCGGTGCACGATTACCGACAGCGCGTCGACCTTTTCCTTGTTGACCAGCACATCGAGCTTGACCAGATCCGCCGGCTCGAAACGCACGAACTCGTAATCGAACGAGGCGAAACCCCGACTGACCGACTTCAGGCGGTCGAAGAAATCGGCCACGACCTCGGCGGCCGGGATATCGTACTGTAGCGACACTTGTCCGCCGAGGTGGCTCATGCGCTGCTGGCGGCCGCGCTTTTCCTCGCAAAGCGCGAGTACCGCGCCGAGGTATGCCGACGGCAGCAGCATGCTGACGGCCAGAATCGGTTCGCGAATGACTTCCAGCATGGACGGGTCGGGCAGCTTGGCCGGATTGTCCACCATGATGGTTTCGCCGCTGCGCGTGACCACCTCGTACAGCACGGTGGGCGCGGTGGTGATCAACTCAAGATCGTATTCACGCTCCAGGCGCTCCTGCACGATCTCCATGTGCAGCATGCCCAGGAAACCGCAACGAAAGCCAAAACCGAGTGCTTGCGAGGTTTCCGGCTCGAAGTTCAGCGCCGAGTCGTTCAGACGCAGTTTGCGCAGCGCCTCGCGCAGAGCCTCATAGCTGGACGAGTCCACCGGGTACAGGCCGGCGAACACGCGGGGCTTGACCACCTGAAATCCCGGCAAGGGTTTTGCGGAGGGGCGCGCGTCTTCGGTGATGGTGTCGCCCACCGGCACGGCATCGATGTCTTTTACCGCCGCGACAACAAAGCCCACTTCGCCCACGCCAAGCTCGTTCACTTCGCGCCGTTTGGGTGTGTAGATACCGAGTTTGTCGACGGTGAATACGCGCCCGTTCGACATCACGCGTATGCGTTGGCCGGCCCGCAACACGCCGTTGACCACCCGCACCAGGCCGACCACGCCAAGGTAATTGTCGAACCAGGAGTCGACCACCAGAACCTGCAATGGCGCACTGGCTTCGCCAAGCGGTGGCGGAATGCGGGCGATCAGGGCCTCCAGCAGGTCGTCAACGCCCAGGCCGGTTTTGGCGCTGACCGAAACCGCGTCCTCGGCGTCGATGCCGACGATTTCCTCGATCTCGCGCTTGACCCGCTGCGCGTCCGCCGTTGGCAGGTCGATCTTGTTGAGCACCGGCACGACTTCGAGGCCCTGCTCCACTGCCGTGTAGCAGTTGGCGACCGTCTGCGCTTCGACGCCCTGGGCGGCGTCGACCACTAACAAGGCGCCCTCGCAGGCAGCAAGCGAGCGTGATACCTCGTAGGAAAAGTCCACATGCCCGGGCGTATCGATGAAATTGAGCAGGTAATCATGTCCGTCGCGGGCGACGTACCGCAGCGATACGCTCTGCGCCTTGATGGTGATACCGCGCTCGCGTTCCAGATCCATGGAATCGAGCACCTGCGAGGACATCTCGCGCTCGGTCAGGCCGTGGCAGCGCTGTATGGAGCGATCGGCCAATGTCGACTTGCCATGATCGATGTGCGCGATGATGGAAAAGTTGCGGATACGGTCGGGGGCAGTCATCGGTGAAGCGGATACGGATCCAGAACGACGGAAGGGGCGCCGCGGCGCCCCTTCCCAAGGCGGCAGACTATATCACGCCAGGTTCTTGCTTCCGTCGGCCTTCCCGGGGAATTCGAATACCGCGCCGGGGAGCTTACTTTGGCACGCGCAGCGCCAGCCAATGCGGGTTGTCACCGCGCTGCACCAGCAGGCGCGCAACCTGATTGGCGGGTAGGCGTCGCACCAGGCGCTTGAACACGGCAGTGTCGGCGACGTCCTCGCTGTTCACGGACAGGATAATGTCGCCGACCTGTATTCCGGCATCCCGTGCCGGGCCGGCCACCAACTTTTGAACCACGACGCCGCCACGCTTGCCGCGCTGGCTCTCGGGCAGGTCAGCCACAATCAGGCCAATACGGTCGGCACTGGCCTTGGACGGCGGGGTGCCACGGCTGGGACGCTCGACCTGCGCCGGCAGCGCGGCCACCGCAAGCTTCAGGGTGCGCGGTTTGCCGCCGCGCAGAATATCCACCGGCACCTTGCGCCCGACGGCGGTACGCCCCACCCGCGGCGGCAGATCACTGGAATAGATGATGTCCTCGCCATTGAAGCGCAGGATGATGTCACCAGCCGCGATGCCGGCTTGGGCCGCCGGACCATCAGGCATGACGCGCGCTACCAGGGCGCCACGCGGTTGCTGCATGCCAAAGGATTCGGCCAGTTCGCGGGTAACGTCCTGAATCAGTACGCCAAGCCACCCGCGGGTCACCGTGCCGTTGGTCTTGAGCTGTTCCACGACGTCCATGGCGACGTCGATTGGCACCGCGAACGACAAGCCCATGAAGCCGCCGGTACGGCTGTAAATCTGCGAATTGATGCCGACCACCTCGCCTTTCATGTTGAACAGGGGCCCACCCGAGTTGCCGGGATTGATTGCCACGTCGGTCTGGATGAACGGCACATAGGTGTCTTGCGGCAAAGCACGGCCCTTCGCGCTGACGATGCCGGCGGTGACGCTGTGGTCAAAACCAAACGGCGAACCGATGGCAAGCACCCACTCGCCCACCTTGAGTCGGCCAGGGTCGCCAATCTTTACCGTCGGTAGCGGGCCGTTTTTGGATTCGATTTTGAGCAGCGCGATGTCGCTGCGCTCGTCCGACCCAATCAGCTTGGCCGGTAGCTCGCTGCGGTTGCCAAGACGCACCATGATTTCGTCGGCATTTTTGACTACATGATGATTGGTCAGGACATAACCGTCGGCGGAAATGATGAAGCCGGAGCCGAGTGATTCGCTGGGCATCGCCGGGGCTTCGCCCTGCTCACCGAAAAAATGGCGAAACAGCTCGTTCAGAGGTGCCGCATCGGGGCCTTCTGGCAGGTCAAAGGGCAGATTGGGTCGAGCCGCCTGGGCGATTTCGGGCTTCCGCTCGCTGCTGATGTTGACCACCGCCGGCCCATTCTGGGCGGCCAGCGAGCTGAAATCCGGCAGGTTCACAGCCGTGGCCCGGCCTGCCATCAACAATGTAATGCAGCCCAGCATGGTGGGCATGGTGAGACGCAAGGCAGTTTTCATGGATTTTTGACGGGGCTGAGGGGGGGCTCGGGGGAGGATGTTGTCTGGAGGCGTTCGATTGGTGCCAGTTCCTCGGCAATGTGTTCAAGGGTGGCCACCGGCACCGCTCCGAGCAAGGTGACGTGGCGCCCGCCGATGGTCTTGCCATAGGCAGGGAGCGCCTCTACCCGGCTGACACCGACCAGGGGCTGCTCGTCGGGCCCCGGTGAATCAATGAAGATCGAAATCGTGGACAGACCATCGGACACGGTGAGCTGTTCGACATCCTGGCCGCCGCCGGGCACCTGTCGACGCGCGTAGTCACCCATCGCGAAGCCCGGCGGCAGCCTGCTTATGCGCCAGGGAATGTCCTTGCCGGGCATGCGCGTGCCCAGGGTGTATTCGCTCCATACCAGTGGCGTGGCGGTCTCGCCGGACGCCTGCTGCCAGTCGCTGTCCGGCGGTGCTTCCAGTAGCTGAAGGCTGGCAAAAAACGCCTGTCGCAACTCCCGGCCGCGACTGTCCACCAGGCTTACCTTCAGCAGCAGGCCGGTGGCGGTATCGGAGACCAGCAGATAGGCAAAGCGAAATTGGTCACGCGGCTTGGCCAGGGTGAAGTCCGCGGCGCGGCCGGCCAGTCGCCCGCTGCCAATCACGGTGAAATCGTAAAACTCGGCCAGGCGTTGCAAGCGGCGCGGCAGCAGGCTGGGAAATACCGCTGCGACCAGGGCCTCGTCACTGGCTTGCCGGGCGTCGCTGAGTGCGACCCGGCAGACATTGCCGCTGCGTTGTAGCTCCCAATAACGGCCCTGCAGGCTATGGACCCGATCGTCGCCTCCGTTGGCGCCGGCCCGGTGCTCCAACTTCAGGCTTTGTGCGTGGTTGCCTTCGATCTGGACCAGGTGGCCGCGGTAATTGAGCGTGTTGGCCGCGTCCAGCATACGCTGCAGAATTGGCGGCGTGTCGGCGCTGGCCTGCACGCAGCCCAGTGTCAGCGCCAGCAGCGCCGAGGCGCGTTTCATTGTGTCTGGTCGACGCGCACGCTGCGGGCCAGGGGAAGATTGTCCTGCCCGGCGAGCAGGGCATTGTCGGCGTATACAGCCCAGTATCTTTCCAGACGGCTGGCGGCCACAGGCGCGGTGGAATCTGCTGCCGCGGGGCGCGCCGCGACCGGCGGCGCGGCTACCGCCAGCGCAGGGCGCGTCGTCTGGTCCACCGTGGCAAGTTCTGGAGCGGCGGTGGGGCTTTGCCACCACTGCAATCCGACCACGGTCGCGAGCGCCACCGACGCGGCCAGCGCGCTGCCCATGGCATAGCGCGCCCAGCGGTTGGCGACCGGCGGGGCCAGCACGCCGGGCAACAGGTACGAGGGTTCTTTGGTGATTGCGTCGCGTAGCGCGGCTCGCAGGTCGAGTGTGAGATCGGTGTTGCCACGCATCAACTCGCGTACCTGGTGCATTCGGTGCCACTCGGTGGCCAGCGCCGCGTCCCGACACAGGGTGTCCAATGTCGCTTCGGTCTGGTTGGCGTCCAACTCGCCATCCATCAGGCAAGACATGGCTTCGTGTTGTGGCTCCGTCATTCAGCTCTCCACCGTTGAGCGGTCATAGGTAAGGTCTAAGTTTCTGGTCTACTGCCCGGCGCGCGCGAAAGATCCGTGAACGCACGGTGCCGATGGGGCAATCCAGTACCTGGGCGATATCTTCGTAGCTAAGACCTTCGATTTCACACAAAGTTAACGCGGTGCGCAGATCTTCCGGCAACTCCCCGAGGGCAACCGTCAGCGCCGCCTGCAATTGGTCGCGAACCGCATAGGACTCTGGCGTGGCCAGTTCCGCGACCACCACACCGGCGTCCTCGACGTCGCCGTCGGTGATGTCTACATCGTCACCGGGCGGACGACGCGATCTTGCCACCAAATGGTTCTTTGCCGCATTGACTGCAATTCGGTACAGCCACGTATAGAAGGCGCTGTCACCGCGAAAATTGGGCAAGGCCCGGTAGGCCTTGATAAAAGCTTCCTGCACGACGTCCTGGGCCTCGGAATGGTCCGACACCAGGCGTCGCACCAGCTTGTTCACGCGCAGTTGGTATTTGCCTACCAGCAGGTCGAATGCTCGCTTGTCGCCGTTTTGCACGCGACGTACCAGAGCCAGATCGACGGCACTTTCATCGCCATTGTTGGTCATCTTCTAGCCACGGTAGGATCGGCCGCAAGCCACCGGGGCCGCGGCTGCAGGAGTCGAGATCGAAGTTTCGGCGCACGTCGGGCCAGGCGCCGACCGTGGCATTGTCAATGCACGCCCCCCCTGACAGTCGTCTATGTGTTGCGCGTCGCGCTTTTGCTACATTGCCGGTGGATTTTATCAGCTTAGCCCCGCCCCCACGTCCGGTGTCCCGATGTCGACCAACGAGCAGGTATTGATCATTGGTGGCGGTGTGGCCGGGTTGAGCCTGGCGCTGCGCCTGGCGGATGCCGCGCCGGTGTGTATTCTGGCCAAGGGGCCACTGACCGAGGGCTCCAGCCTGTACGCGCAGGGTGGCGTCGCGGCGGTGCTGGGCGATCAGGATTCGGTGCAGTCGCACGTTACCGACACCCTGGTGGCGGGCGCGGGTCTGTGCGATCCGCAGGCGGTGCGCTTCACGGTCGAGCACAGCCGGGGCGCAATCCAGTGGTTGATCGATCAGGGCGTTGCCTTCACCCGCCTGACCGAGCCTGGCGGTAATGGACCGTTTGACGATTACCACCTGACGCGCGAGGGCGGGCACGCGCAGCGACGGATCATCCATTCCGCCGACTCCACCGGACGGGCCATTACTACCACGCTGGAAGACAAGGTCCGCCGGCATCCCAACATCACGCTGCACGATTACCACATCGCAATTGACCTGATCACAACGGCCCGTCTCGGACACGGGCCGGATCGATGCCTGGGCGCCTACGCGCTTGACCGGCGCAGCGGCCGGGTGCAGGTGTTTCGTGGTCGCGCGGTGGTACTGGCGACCGGCGGAATCGGTAAGGTGTACCTGTATACCAGCAACCCGGATGTTGCCACCGGTGACGGCATCGCGATGGCCTGGAGGGCCGGTTGTCGGGTTGGCAACATGGAATTCATCCAGTTCCATCCGACCTGCTTGTTTCATCCCAAGGCCAAGACATTCCTTATTTCCGAGGCGTTGCGCGGAGAAGGCGGCTTACTGCGCTTGCCCAGTGGAGAGCGCTTCATGCAGGCTTACGACGAGCGCCTGGAGCTGGCGCCGCGGGACGTCGTGGCGCGCGCCATCGACAGCGAAATGAAGCGCCTTGGTCTGGGGTGCGTCTACCTCGACATCAGTCACCTGTCGGCTGAGTTCATTCACGAGCATTTCCCGTCCATCGCTGCCCGCTGTCTGGAACTCGGTATCGACATTACGCGCGAGCCGATTCCAGTGGTGCCAGCGGCGCATTACCTGTGTGGCGGCGTGGTTACGGATCTTGGGGGCCGTACCGACCTGCCGGGCCTGTATGCGGTTGGGGAGGCGGCCTACACCGGGTTGCATGGTGCCAATCGTCTGGCCAGCAATTCCTTGCTCGAATGCCTGGTCATGGCGCAGGCCGCGGCGACCGACATCCTGGCCGGTCCGGCGCGTCAGGACGCTACGGTCGTCATCCCGCCGTGGGACGAGAGCCAGGTCACTGACTCCGACGAGGAGGTGGTGGTGGCGCATAACTGGGATGAGTTGCGACGAGCCATGTGGGATTACGTCGGCATTGTGCGCACCGACAAGCGTCTGGCGCGGGCACTCCGAAGGGTGCAACTACTGGCGCGGGAAATCGACGAGTACTACGCCAACTTTCGCGTCAGCAACGATTTGATTGAATTGCGCAACCTGGTGCTGATAGGCGAGTTGATTGTTCGTTCGGCGCAGCAGCGGCGCGAAAGCCGCGGCCTGCACTACAGCCTGGATTGCCCGCGGCTGGAAGAAACGCAGCCGCCGCGGCCGACTTTGCTCAGCCCGCCGCGCGCAGACTGACCCGTAGACGGCGCAACGCTTCGGCGGCCACGGCATCGGCGGGCAAACTGAGGTAGCGGCGCTTGCGGTCCTGGTGCAGGGCCACGATAACCAGCCAGGGATGGCAGAACGACCGTTCCGGGTCGACCTGCCATCCGGTTTCGCGTTGCCCATCGCGCCGGGTCAGGATCCACTCGCCGTCAATCTGCCCCTGAGCGCGCAAAACATCGCTGGCTTTGCGCCGCGTGAATTGCCACAGCAAGATCGCGCAGAGGCCGAAGCCGGCCGGCCAGCCTAGCGGCGGCAGCACCGAAAGCAGCGCGATCAGTCCACCCAGGTCCAGTACCAGCAACACGCCGGTCAGTCGTGGCGAGCGCCCCGGTCTCAGATCATGCACGGCCGCTCAGCCAGGGCAACAGCGTGACGGTTTCGGGATCCGCTGCGGCAACACGGCCGTACAGCAGGTCGAGCAGGTCGTCGTCTTCCATCTCCAGCAGGCGCTCGAAGGCGGCCCGTTGCGCCCGGTTAAGGCGCGTCAGGTGTTGGTCAAGGAAGTTGCGCAGCAGGATGTCGAGTTCCTGCTTGCCGCGGCGGCAGCGCCAGCGCAGCATAGAATCACTGATCATTTGTTTTGCTTCAGTTTTTACCTGGGCCATGCTGGCCCCGAGGATACCCGTTATGGTGTGGATGCCCAGTACTGCTCTGGCACCGGCTGCTGTTGGCCTGCCAATACTGGCCGGTCGCGCCGTGCTCATGCCACTTGATCATCTTGCCGTGCTTCAGGCTGGCGGTGCGGATGCGACGGATTTTCTGCACGGCCAACTGAGCAACGACCTGGTCGGTCTGGCGCCAGACCAGAGTCTGCTTGCGGGCTACTGCAATGCCAAAGGGCGTTTGTATGGGGCGCTGCGGTTGTGGCGGGCTGGCGATGACTGGCTGGCCTGGCTGGCGGCCGACACCGCCGAGGCCGTTCTGAAGCGCTTGAGCATGTTTGTCATGCGCAGCAAGGTAACGCTCACATTGCGGGATGACCTTGCCCTGCTCGGGCTGGCAGGGGTCGGCGCCAATGATTGCCTGATCCGCGTTGGGCTACCCGCGCCAGAGGATGAAAACACGCTGGGGCGGCATGGCCCGGTCACCGTGCTGCGCCTTCCCGGGCCTGCGCCGCGGTTTGCGCTGTGTCTGCCGCAGGGTCAGGCGCAGGCGATCTGGGACGCGCTGGTCAGCGACGCCACCCCGGCGACAGGCGCCATGTGGCGGCTGCTCGATATCGACGCCGGTCTGCCGACTGTTTACGCGCCGACGCTGGAAGCCTTCGTGCCGCAGATGGTGAATCTGGAGCGGGTCGGTGGCGTCAGTTTTCGGAAGGGCTGTTATCCGGGACAGGAAATCGTTGCCCGCATGCATTACCTGGGCAAGCCGTCACGGCGCATGTTTCGCCTGCAGGCAACGGGCGGCGCGCCACCACCGGGCACGCCGGTTCTCGACCAGGATGAGCGCGAAGTCGGTGCCGTGGTCGACGCCCAGGCGGCCGACGACGGATACCGGGCGCTGGCGGTGTTACAGATAAATGCCAGCGAAGCGGCCTTGCATGTGGCCGGCGCGCGCCCGTTGGAGCGGCTGACGCTGCCCTATGCCCTGGAGGATGAGGCCGCGGTTCACAGCTGAATTGTGCGCAGGGAGTTCCGGGCCAATAACGAACCGCGCCTGGCGAGCATGCGCCACAGCCGGCGACCGGACGCGTCCAGGCGCCCTGTGGTTCCCAGGTAGTAGCCCAGGAACCGCCGCCGGTCGCAGTGCGACCAACCGGCACTTCGCCGGTTCAGGCTGTCCAGATCGCGGCGGGCGCAGCTGCCGCGCCGCCAGCGCCATTTGCTTTTTTCCAGGTCGATCAACGCCACCGGAGTTGGCTGCGCCGGGTCCTCACCGGCTAGCCAAGCGGCATGGACCATGACGTGCTTCGGGTACAGGCTGTTGTGCTCGCGGTGGGCGCCATGCAGGGCGCGTATCACCAGCGCGATTGCTTGCAGCAGGCGGCGGCGCTGTGGGGGTGGTGGCCAGCCGTGTTGTTGCCAGTCCTGGATCAGATCCTGCAGTGCGCCGTAGCCGGCGAGTTCACGGGTAACCAGCACGCCGCGCCTTCGACCCTTGGCATGGTGCTCGGCATACAGCACAGGCTCGGCGGCGGCGGCGCCGACGGTTCGGCATTGCAGCAGGGTGCGGAACTCCCGCTCGGCCGTCAGTCGGCCGCGCAGTGGATGCCGCCAGGAGCGGTAAACGTGATCCTCCTGCCGTTTGATGTAGAGCCCGACCTGGCGGCCGTCGGGCAGGGCCAGCTCATGGCGGCAGACTGCGCTCCAGCCGCCGCGTCGCCGGTTGCCAGCTTCGACCTCGTTCAACTCGAGCGCCCACCAGGCGGCGAAATCGCTCAGTCCAACGCTGGCGAATACCGGCTCCCATTCCGCCGGGGCGAGAAATAGCGGTGCTCGGGTCACGTCGACAGGTCGTCCTTCGGGCGAGATTGCGAGGTTATGTGTAGTGCTTTTTGCGGCTGCGCAATCACGCTCACAGCAGCCGGCGGTCGAGGCTGTCAGGTTCGGCGCGGCCCTCAAGCTGACTGCATCGAAAGTATAAGGGAGCCCATTCGGGTGTGGCGGCTGGTAGCCGTCACCTGGGGTCAGACCCACCTCCATCAGGCCTTTTCCCACGGCCACGGATTC
>CAZZHF010000001.1:30162-31471 GCA_964653545.1 uncultured Gammaproteobacteria bacterium
CGTCACCTGGGGTCAGACCCACCTCCATCAGGCCTTTTCCCACGGCCACGGATTCTTGACCTTGAACAGCATTCGCCTGGAATGCTCGCGCTAGAGTTCCATGCAATAGCTCAGGCAAGGGAGGCGCCGATGGCCTGTTGCGAAGCAGGGGGATGGCCGCGCCGCGCATTTCAATCAAGAATGATTCTCGTTTATGATTGGCCCGGCCGATAGGCCCAAGCTCTAAATTACCCGACACATGCGGTTTGACCCGATGCAACGTTTTTTCGGCTTGATGCTCGCCTGCATATTGCTGGCATTGCCGGTGCGAGGAGTCCCGGCCGAGGATGAAACCGCCGGCCGCCTGGTGCATCTGCTGGATTACATCGGTGTCGACTATGGCGGTGCCGTGGCCGACGGCCAGGTGTCGAGCGCGGTCGAATACGCGGAGATGCAGGAGTTCACCGCGAGCGTTGCGCAGCTGGTGCTCAGCCTGCCGGGTAAGCCAGGCCGCGAAGAACTTGCCCGGGAGGCAAACGCGCTGCGTATGGCGGTGGAAGGCAAGGCCGCGACCGCCGACGTGATCCGCATGACCGGGCAACTGAAGGCGCGTATTGGCGAGCTTTACGAGTTGCGCCTGGCGCCGCAGCGGGCGCCTGACCTGGTTGCCGGTGCGCAGATCTACGCGGCGCAGTGCGCGGCGTGTCACGGTGTACAGGGCCGCGGCGATGGGCCGGCGGGGCAGGGCTTGGATCCGCCGCCCAGTGATTTTCACGAGCCCATCAGGCAGGGCTCGCAGAGCCTGGCCATGCTCTACAACACCATCAGCTACGGCGTGACCGGCACCGGCATGGCCGGTTTCGGTTCCCTGTCCGAGCAGGAGCGCTGGGCGCTCGCGTTCTACGTGGGCAGCCTGCGTTACGATGCCGCCACGCGCCGGGCAGGTGAACTCGCCTGGCGGGACGGTTGCTGCAAGGACCAGTTTGCAGATTTGTTTGCGGTGGCGGGTGCGGTGCCGGATCAGGTCGGCGGATCGCCACAGCGTGCCGTGCTGGCCTATCTGCGCAGTACGCCGCTGGTGCTGCGCGACAGCCGTGGCGAATCGCTGACATTGACCTATCAGCTGCTTGAGGAAAGCCTGGGTCAGTATCGCGAGGGCGACCGAGCGGGTGCTTACCGCACGGCCCTGGCGGCTTATCTGGATGGCTTCGAGCCGTTGGAACAAGTCCTGCAAGCGGTTGACCCGGCGCTCAAGCTGGAAATGGAAACGCGCATGCTGGCGTACCGAGAGCCGCTGCGGGCGACCGAATCGCAGGCGGACGTCGAGCAG
>CAZZHF010000002.1:0-29825 GCA_964653545.1 uncultured Gammaproteobacteria bacterium
TGGACCTGTGCTGCGGCAGCGGACTGTCCACGCAGGCGCTGCGCCGGGCGCATCCGGGCGTGCCGATGGTGGCGCTGGACGGCTCGCCTGGCATGCTCGAACAGGCCCGGCGCAAGCCGCTGGCACCGATCGAGTTCGTGCAGGGCGACGCGCAGGCGCCGAGTCGCTATCTGACGGGCCCGTTCGGCGGCATCCTGATGGCCTACGGCCTGCGCAACGTGGACGATCCGGACCGCTCGCTGCTGGAGCTGTACGGCCTGCTGGCGCCCGGCGGGCTGCTGGCCATCCACGACTATAGCCTCGCCGGGCCGGGCGCCGAGCGCCTGTGGCGCTTCATGTGCCGGGCGGTGGTGCGGCCGTTTTGCGCCGCCGTGTCGGGCGCGCCGCAGCTGTTTTCCTATCTTGAGGACAGCGTGCTCGACTTCGACCGCCGCGACGCGCTGGCGCGGCGCATCCAGGCGGCCGGCTTCGAGCTGCAGCGGGTGATCCCCGGCCGCCTGTGGCAGCGGCAGATCGTGCACACCTTCCTGGCCCGGCGGGCGCCGTGAGGCCACTGCCACAGCCCGCGTTCGGGCGCGCCCGGCTGCAGAAGCCGCTACGGGTGGCGGTACTGGGTGGCGGCCTGGCCGGCGTGGCGGCCAGTTGCACCCTGGCCGAGCGCGGCGCGCAGGTGACGCTGCTGGAAAGCGCGCCGGGCCTGGGCGGCCGGCTGGCGGCGTGGCCGGTCGAGGTGGCCGGCGAGCCGTTCGAGATGGACCGCGGCTTTCATGCCTTCTTTCGCCACTACTACAACCTGCGCGCGCTGTTGCGGCGGGTCGATCCGGCGCTCGATGGCCTGCTGCCGCTGACCGACTACCCGATTCTGACTCCGGCCGGGCCGCTGTCGTTCGCCAACCTGCCGGCCAACGCGCTGCTCACGCTGTGGCCGCTGATGCGCCAGGTGGGATTGGGAGTGACCGACCTGGCGCGGGTGCGCATCCGCAATGCGCTGGCCATGCTCACCTGGCATCCGCAGCGCACGCCGGCCCGCTGGGACGGCACCAGCGCCCAGCAGTGGCTGCGCGAGCTGAACTTTCCGCCCGCAGCGCGCATGCGGCTGCTGGACGTGTTCGCGCACAGCTTTTTCAACCCGACCGGCGAGCTGTCGGCGGCGGACCTGTTGATGCTGTTCCACTACTACTTTTTCGGTAACCGCGAAGGGCTGGTGTTCGATGTCGCCCGGCGGCCATTTGGCCAGTGGCTGTGGCGGCCGTTCGAGGCGCACCTGACGGCGCTGGGCGTCGACCTGCGCCTGGGTTGCCTGGCGCAGGCGATCAGCCGACAGGGTGCCGGTTGGGGCGTTCGGACCGCCGCGGGCGACATCGAGGCCGATGCCCTGGTGCTGGCGCTGGACGTGCCCGGCCTGCGGCGTTTGCTGGATGCCAGTCCTGCGCTCAGCGCGCCGCTGCTGGCGCCGCTGAGCACGGTGCAGGCCACCCGGCCGTTCGCCGTCTGGCGGCTGTGGCTGGACCGGCCGGTGCCGCGGGCGGCGTTTGCCGGCACCGCCGGTTACGACATCCTGGACAACGTGTCCGTGTACAGCGTCTTTCACGAGCCCAGCCGCGCCTGGGCGCAGCGCCACGGCGGCGCGGTGCTGGAGCTGCACGCCTATGGGCTTGCCAGCGATGACGCGGCCGACATCCGCCGCCGTCTGCGGGCCGCGCTGCACACGCTGTATCCGGAAACCGCGTCGGCGCAGGTGCTCGGCGAGCAGTTTGTGCTGCGCGCCGACTGCCCGGCCTTCGCGCCCGGCAGCGTCGCCACGCGGCCGCCGGTCGGTACCGCCGATCCGTCGCTGGTGCTGGCCGGGGACTTTGTGCGCCTGCCGTTCCCCAGTGCGCTGATGGAGCGGGCCACCGCCAGCGGCGTGCTGGCCGCCAACACGCTGCTGGCCAGCCGGCAGGTGGACCCGGCGCCGCTGTGGGTCGGGCCGCCGCGCGGGGTGATGTCGTTTCTGTCGAGGTTCGCCTGATGCTGCGCACGCAGGATGCACACGGCAAGGCGCTGTGGCTGTTCGGCCAGACGCTGGGCGAGCTGCCACCCGCGTCGCGCCCCGACTGGCAGGCCGCCGAGCCGCGCTGGATTGCCGGTGCGCTGGCCGGCGCGCTGGAGCGCCCGGCCGGTGGCTGGCATGTGGTGGGCGCCTCCGCGGCGCTGCGCCAACGGCCGCTGGCGGTGCAGGTCGAAGGCCGGGCGCTGGCGCTGTGGCGCAGCCGGGCAGGGGTTCACGCGACCGACGATCAGTGTCCGCATCTTGGCGCCCCGTGGTCGCGTGGCCGGCTCGTGGAGGGCAGTCTGGTGTGTTCCTGGCACGGCCTGCGTCTGGACCCGGCGGCGCCGTGCAGCGCGCTGTATCAGGCCCACGACGATGGCGCGCTGCTGTGGGTGCAGCTGCCCGGCGAGGCGCCGCTGCCGCGGCCGGTGTTGCCGCTGCGCCCGGCCTCTGCGCTGGTATCTGTCATGAGCCTGCCGGCCCGCTGCACGCCGCGTGAAGTGCTGGAGAACCGCCTCGACCCCTGGCACGGGGCGCATTTTCACGGCCACAGCTTTGCCCGCCTCGCGGTGCGCGAGCAGGCCGACGACAGCATCACCGTGCGGGTGGCGTTTCGGGTCGCCGGCCCGCTGGCGGTGGAGGTCGATGCGCGCTTTGACTGCCCGGACCGGCGCAGTATCGTCATGACCATCGTCGCCGGCGAGGGTGCCGGCTCGCTGGTGGAGACCCATGCGACGACGCTGTCGCCCGGCCGCTGTCTGATAACCGAAGCGGTGTTCGCCACGTCGGCGCGATCCGGCTTTGCCGTGGCGCGCCGCCTGGGCCGGCTGATTCAGCCCTGGATGCGCCTGGCGGCGCGTCGCCTGTGGGTGGAGGACGCGGCGTATTGTGAACGTCGTTATGCGCTGCGCGAGCGCGCGTCCCCGCCCGACCTGTCATGTGCCTCGCAGGAGTCCTCCCCATGAATACCACCGTACTGGATGCCATCAATGAGCCGGCCGACCTGCGCGCGCTGCCGGCTGACACGCTGGTGCAGATCGCCGCCGCCCTGCGCGAGGAAATCGTGGCCCAGGTAGCGGTCAGCGGCGGGCATCTGGCGTCCAGTCTGGGGACCGTGGAACTGCTGGTCGCCCTGCATTACGTGTTCAACACGCCGCGCGACCGGCTGGTGCTGGACGTCGGCCACCAGGGCTATGCGCACAAGCTGCTGACCGGGCGGCGCGCCGGTTTCGCGCGTATCGGCAAGGCGGACGGCCCGGCCAAGTTCCTGCGCCGCAGCGAGTCGCCGTTCGATGCCTTCGGTGCCGGCCACGCCGGCACGTCGATTTCGGCGGCGCTGGGTATGGCGCGCGGCCTGCAGGCGTCGGGCGAGGACGCCTGCGCCATCGCGCTGATCGGCGACGGTGGCCTGACTGCCGGCATGGCGCTGGAGGCCCTGAACCATGCCGGGCACCTGAAACAGTCGAACCTGCTGGTAGTGCTCAACGACAACGAGATGTCCATCGAGCCGAACGTAGGCGCCATGGGTGCTTTCCTGTCGCGCAAGCTGTCGGCGCCGTCGGCGCGCCGCCTGCGACGATTCGCCAAGGACATCCTGGCGCCCCTGCCGCAGCCGCTGCAGCAGCTGGCGCGCCGCGCCGAACAATCGGCCAGGGCGCTGCTGACCCCCGGCACGCTGTTCGAGGCTTTTGGTTTTCGGTACATCGGGCCGGTCGACGGTCAAAATCTGCCCCGGCTGCGCGAGACGCTGACCAATGCGCGAGCCATGCTTGGCAACGGCGAAGGACCGGTGCTGGTGCACGCCCTGACACGCAAGGGCGCCGGCTATGGGCCGGCCGAACAGGATCCACTCAAGTACCACGGCGTGACGCCGTTCGACGCCGTCACCGGGCATATGCCCAAGCCGGCCGCGCCGGCGCCGTCCTACACCGCGGTGTTTGCAGGGGCTTTGCTGGAGCTGGCGCAGGCGGATGAACGCATCGTGGCGATCACGGCAGCCATGGCGGGCGGCACGGGCCTGACCGGGTTTGCGAAAGTGTTGCCGCGGCGTTTTTTCGATGTCGGTATCGCGGAGCAGCACGCGGTGACCTTTGCCGCGGGTCTGGCCACGACTGGCGTGAAGCCGGTAGCCGCCATCTATTCGACGTTCCTGCAGCGCGGTTATGACCAGATCGTGCACGACGTATGCCTGCAGAAGCTGGACGTTACTTTTGCGCTGGACCGCGCTGGGCTGGTCGGCGCCGATGGCGCCACGCACCAGGGGCTGTACGACATCGCCTTCCTGCGCTGCCTGCCCAACATCACGCTGATGGCGCCCAAAGACGAAAACGAACTGCGGCACATGCTGCGCACGGCGGTGGAGCATCCCGGGCCGGTGGCGCTGCGCTACCCGCGCGGCAACGGCCTTGGCGTGGCGCTCGATGCCGACATTCGCTCACTGCCGATCGGCCGCGGCGAGCTGCTGCGCGACGGCAACGATCTGGCCATTGTGGCGCTGGGCAGCCGTGTGGCACCGGCGCTGGAGGCCGCCGAGCGGCTGGCCGCCGAAGGCATCAGCGCGGCGGTGTTCAACGCGCGCTTCGTGAAGCCACTCGACGTGGTGGCCATCGCCGACCTCGCCCGCCGCTGCGGAGCACTCCTGACGGTGGAAGAACACGCCCTGGCCGGCGGCTTTGGCAGCGCCGTGCTTGAAGCCCTGGCGGGGGAGGGGATCAGCGTGCCAGTGCGGGTGCTGGCGGTGCCGGACGGGTTGGTCGAACATGGTGATCCGGCCCGGCAACTGGCGCAGTTCGGCCTGGATACGGCGGGTATTGCGGCGGCAGGCCAGGCGCTGCTGGGCGGACGTATCGCGCTGCCGAATCTGCGCGCCGCGGGGGTGTGAGGGCGGCGTCGCATTTGGCGGGCGGGTGATTGCAGGGGCGGGCCGTGCCAGCGACCCCGGCTCAGGCGGATTTCGCACCAAGGGCAGCCGGACTCAGCGCAAATCCCCGATAGCCCTCGGCCGCCACATCGTCGCAGATTTTCCGGTAGGCCGGGGCGCCACCCAGGTACACCAGCGGCGCGCGCGGCTTGCCCGGCACGTTGGCGCCCATGTACCAGGAGTTGGCGCGTGGCAGCAGGGTGCCTGCGGCGACCTCGTTGGTATGGGCGATCCAGCGGGCCTCGGCGTCCAGAGTCGGCTCGATGGTGGAAAGGCCACGCTCGCGCAGATAGGCAATGCAGTCCGCTGCCCACTCCACGTGGTCTTCGATTGCCAGTGGCATGTTGTAGAGCACCGACGGGCTCTGCGGCCCGGTGATCACGAACAGGTTCGGAAAGCCCTGCACGGCAAGGCCCAGGTACGTGCGCGGCCCGTGCGCCCATTTGTCGTTCAGGCGCAGGCCGCCGCGGCCGCGCACGTTCATGCGCAGCAGCGGGCCGGTCGAGGCGTCGAAGCCGGTCGCCAGCACGATGCTGTCGAATTCATATTCGCCTTCCGTGGTGCGGATGCCCTGCGGCGTGATGGCCTCGATCGGCGTGCGGTGCAGGTCGACCAGACTCACGTTGTCGCGGTTGTAGGTCTCGTAGTAGTCCACTTCCAGCGGCGGACGCTTGGTGCCGTAGGGGTGGTCCTTGGGACACAGCAGCTCGGCCACGGCCGGATCCTTCACGCGAGAGCGGATTTTTTCGTGTACGAACTCGGCCGCCGTGCGGTTGGCTTCCGGGTCGATCAGCAGGTCGGCGAAGCTGTCGAAAAACAGCCGGAAACCGCCCTCGGCATAGCAGCGCTCATAGACCTGCCGACGCTCCTCGGGCGACACGGCCAGCGCGGACGGCTGGATCTGGTCGAACGGAATGCCGCCAAAGGATGCCCGCGCCTGCCGGCGCAGTGCGGCGTAGCGGCTTTTGATGGACTGCTCGTAGTCGGCCGTCATCGGGCCGTTGCGGCTGGGGGTGGCGAAATTGGGCGTGCGCTGGAACACGGTCAGCTGCGCCGCCTGTTTGGCGATTTCCGGAATGGCCTGCACGCCGCTGGCGCCGGTGCCGATCACCGCCACGCGCTGGCCGGTGAAATCCACGCCCTCGTGCGGCCAGGTGCCGGTGACGTAGACCTGCCCACGAAAGCGGTCGAAGCCGGGGTACTCCGGCGGCTTGGGCGCCGACAGGGTGCCGAGCGCCGAGATCAGGAACGGCGCCCGCGCGACCGGCTGGCCGGCCACCTCCAGAACCCAGTCGTTGTTCGCCTCGTCAAAGCGCGCACCGCTGATGCGCGTGTTGAAGGTGATGTCCCGCTTCAGGTCGAAGCGCTCGGCGACGTATTCGAGATAGCGCAGGATTTCCGGCTGGGCGGCATATTTCTCGCTCCAGCGCCATTCCTGCTGCAAGGCCTCGGAAAACGAGTACGAGTACTGGTGGCTCTCGATGTCGCAGCGGGCGCCGGGGTAGCGGTTCCAGTACCAGGTGCCGCCCACGCCGCCGCCGGCCTCGTACACCCGCACCCGCAGGCCCATCCGGTCGCGCAGTTTGTGCAGGGCGTACAGGCCGGCAAAGCCGGCGCCCACGATCAGGGCGTCGAACTGCTGCGTCGGGCTGGTTGAGCGTTCATTCGACATGGGAGCTGTCCTGATTCAGGGAGGCAGGCGACTCAGAGTAAGGTCAGCGAGCGGCGGCCGAAGAATTGGCGTTCGAACTCAAGATCGTCCTGCAACTGGCGCAGGCGCGCCTCGATAGTAGCCAGCTGGGCATACGCAATCGGTTGCAGTTTGCTGGCACGCCGCAGTTGCTCCATCGCCACCTCCAGACGGCCGTTCTGCACGTGATATTCGGCGCGCATCTGGTAGGCCTCCACCTGGTCGCCGCGTTTGTCGGCCGCCTGGGCCAGCAGTTCCAGGATATGTGGCGGCGGCTGGGGTCGGTAGATGAAGTCGCCCAGCAGTGCGCGTGTCGCCTCTGCGTTGCCGGAGCGCAATTCGGCCTGGCCCAGCAGCGCCAACAATGCCTGATCGGCTGGGAACAGCTTTAGATCGTTGCGGGCCAGAGCGCTGGCGGTGGCGGGCTTGCGTTCACCGAGCGCGATTTCCACCTGGGCAACCCGATAGGGCAGAAAGTCCGGCGCACTGGCGCTGAGCCCGGCCAGGAGTTGGCTCGCTGCCTGGAACTGCCCCGCGCGCGACAACGCCAGTACTTTGCCGTATCTCCAGGCCCTGGCCGCCAGGGGGGCATCGGGCGTGGGGTTTTGCTTGTAATAGCGCAGTGATTCGGTAGGTCCGGTACCGGTCAGCACCCGTACCCGCTCGCGCATGTGCAGGTACATACCGCTGTCGGGCACGCGTCGCGGTGGCATTTGCCGGGCCCGATCCCGTGATTCGGCGATTCGGTCCAAAGTGACCGGATGGGTGCGCAGAAACTCGGGTAGTTGTTGGCCTGCGCTGTAGCGTCCCGACTGCTGCATGCGCCCGAAAAAATCCGCCATGGCGCGAGCATCGAATCCAGCTCTGGCCAGGGTCTGAATGCCGATCCGGTCGGCTTCGGATTCGTTGTGGCGGGTGAAATCGATCTGGTTCTGGACTGCGCCGGCCTGCACCGCCGTGATTGCCGCCACACCGGCATCGCCGCCGCCATAAGCACCCAGGATGATCGCGCCGAGCATGGCCGCGATGGTCGGTACGGTCATGCGTTGCTGGTGCTCGAAGGCACGGGGCAGGTGGCGTTGGGTGACGTGGGCAATTTCGTGGCCCAGCACGGACGCCAGTTCGTCCTCGGTTTCCGTGGTCAGGATCAGGCCGCTGTGGACGCCGATATTGCCACCGGGGCCGGCAAAGGCGTTCAGGGTGGGGTCGACCACCACGAAGAAACTGAAACCGCGGGCTGAATCGCTGCTGTTGCGGCCCAGGCGCTGGCCCAGGCCATCCACGTAAACATTGATAAGCGCATCGTCTACCAGCGGCATGGCCGCCCGCACCTGCCGCATGAAGGTGACGCCAATGCGCTGTTCCAGCTGCGCCGACAGCAGGCCGCCGGCGGCGTCGCCGATTTCCGGCAACGCAATCTCCGCCTGTGCCAGGGGCATATATAGGCACAGCACAAGGCAAATCAGGCGACGCAGCATGGGCAGGTGTTACGGGCGTTACAAATGGTATCGGCTAAGACAGTATGCTTTAGCTGGAGTTACGCCACCGCAAGATAAGCCATGACCGAACTTTCCGTTATCGAGGAGCTCGACACCAGCGGTCTACTGTGCCCGCTGCCAGTGCTCAAGGCCCGCCGGGCCCTGAACAGGATGCACCCCGGCGAGGGTCTGCGGGTGATCGCCACGGACGCCAAGGCGCCGGACGACTTCGCGGCGTTCTGCGAGCAGTCCGGCGATGTGCTGCGGGATGTGACGCAGGATGGCGAGCGTTATCTGATCCTGGTGCAAAAGGCCTGACCGGGTTGAAGTCCGCCCGCGTCGCTTGCTGGCCCGTCAGCGCCCAGCGATCGTAACCAAAAACCAGGAGCGCCCTGGTCGTGATCCCGACCAGGGCGTATGTGGGGGCTCGCGATCGGGCGGCTTCCCCCGCCCGTCAATCCGCGAGAAAGGTGTCCTGGACCTTGGCCACGCCGTACACGTACTGCAACACCGGCACGTCAACTTTGAGTTCTGCCGCCTTGTCGAGGTAGGGCTTGAGGATCACGTCGACTTCCATCTTGCGACGGCGGTGCAGGTCCTGGTGCATGGAGGTACGGCCCTCGGTCTCGCCGCTGGCCTGCATGCGCTGCCGAAAGCGCACGCCAAGCTGCATCATCATGTCGACCGCCTTGTCGAAGGGCAGGCTGTCGTATTCACGAAACTGGCCCATCGGCGCATAGAAGTTCTGCGGCTGGTAACCCATGGCCTTGTAGACCTTGAGGAAATCGCGCGCCAGCGCAATGTAGTTCATCGCCCCCTCGCGGGCTTCGAGGCCATCCGGAAAGGTCAGCGGCAAGCCGAGCGTGCTCACGGACCAGCCCGATGCGGTGCCGATCTGCATCAATTTTTCCCACAGCACCTGGCGGATGTCCTCCACTGCCCGGCTGCCAAAACCGGCTTTCTGGAACGCCGCCGTGACCGCTTCGATGCGCGGTGTGATGCCGCCATCGAGTTCGCCGAAATAAGCCGTGGTGGGCGTCGTCAGCCCGGCCATGGCATGGCCCGGTTCGAGCAGTACCCCGCCTTCGATGGTGGACGCGCCGATGACCTTGTCGCGGCCGGCCCATTCACGCAGGCGTTCTTCCTTGCCAATGCCGTTTTGCAGGGAGCAGACCATGTCCACCCGGTCCTTGATGCTTTCGGCCTCGGCCAGTGCGGTTTCGCTGTCCTTGGCCTTGGTCAGCAGGATCATGCAGTCGAACTCGCCGGTGGCATCGCGCGGATGCGTGGTGCAGGTCAGGTTCTCACGCACCACAAAATCGCCGTAAATGCCGCTGATGTGAAGGCCATTGGCCTTGATGGCGTCCATGTGACGGGCGCGACCGACCAGCGTGACGTCCTCGCCGCCGCGGGCCAGCATGCCGCCAATGACTGAACCCAGGCCACCTGTTCCACAAATGATGAAACGCACGTCTGACTCCTCCGATAGTTCTGGTTTTGGGCCGGCATTGCACCGGCTGGTCAGTTTACCCTCCCAGCAGCAATCGGTTCAGCCGTTGTACGAATTGTGCCGGCTCCTCCAGTTGGCCGCCCTCGGCGAGCAGCGCCTGTTCGTAAAGCAGCAGCGCCCAATCGGCGACGTGGTCGGCGTCGGCTTGTGCTTTCAGGCGCGAGAGCAGGGGGTGGTGTGGGTTGATTTCCAGGACCCGCTTGCTGTCGGGCACGTCCTGGCCGGCGGACTTCAGCAGCCGCTCAAGGTTGCCGGAGATGCCGTCCTTGCTGGCCACCAGGCAGGCCGGTGATTCAGTGAGGCGATCCGACAGGCGCACCGATTCCACTTTGCTTTCCAGGGCGGTTTGCAGGACGCTGAGGGTTGGCTGCCAGTCGGCCTCGGCCACCGCGGGTTGCTCGGCGTCGGCCGGGCCCAGGTCGTCGAGATTGAGGTCTGCCTGCGCTGCCGACTGCACGGGCTTGCCATCGAAATTTGGCAGGCTGCTTGCCAGCCATTCGTCAATCCGGTCGCCAAGTAACAGCACTTCCACGCCACGCGCGCGAAAGACTTCCAGCTGCGGCGAGGCCGCCGCCGCCGCCTGGCTGTCGGCGGTCAGGTAGTAGATGGCCTTCTGGCCATCTTTCATGCGCGCGACGTAGTCGGCGAGCGACACCGTTTGTTCGCTTTCGCGGGTGCTGGCAAAACGCAGCAGCGCCGCGATGCGGTCGCGGTTGGCGTGGTCTTCCACCACGCCTTCCTTGAGCACGCGGCCGAACAGCCCCCAGAAGCGCGTGTATTTGTCGGCCTCGTCTCGGGCCAGCTCCTCCAGCAGGCTGAGCATGCGGCGCGTGCAACCCGACCGGATGGCGTCCACCACTTTGTTGTTTTGCAGAATTTCACGCGAAACATTCAGCGGCAGGTCGTCGGAGTCGATCACCCCGCGTGCGAAGCGCAGATACGCCGGCAGCAACTGAGCGGCGTCATCCATGATGAACACGCGCTTCACGTACAGCTTGACGCCATGGCGGCGTTCGCGGTCCCACAGGTCGAACGGTGCCTGGGCCGGGACGAACAGCAGTGCGGTGTAGTCGTGGCCACCCTCGATGCGGCTGTGCAGCAGCGCCAGCGGAGGCTGCGCGTCGTACGCGAGCTGCTTGTAAAAGCTGTCGTACTGCTCCTGACTGATCTCGGTCTTGGGTTTCGCCCACAGGGCGGTGGCCTGGTTGACGGTGTCCCAGGCGGGCGGTTGCTTGCTATCCGCTTCGCTGCCGCTGCCGCTGTCGCTGCCGGTATCGGTTTCGGTTGCAGCGTCGTCTTCGGCCGGCGCCGCGGCGGCGGGCATGCACACCGGAAAGGTGATGTGATCGGAGTAGGTGCGGATGATGGACTTGAGCCGGTAGTCGTCGCTGAACTCCTGCGCGTCGTCGCGCAGGTGCAGCACAATTTCGGTACCGCGCGGCGCGCTGGTCGCTTCGAGCGTGTAGTCGCCCTCGCCAGCGGATTGCCAGCGCACACCCTCGGTTTCGGCCAGATCCGCGCGGCGCGTGGTCAGCGTGACCTGGTCGGCAACGATAAAGGCCGAGTAGAAACCCACCCCGAACTGGCCAATGAGGTTGGCGTCCTTGGCCTGCCCGGTTTCGAGCGCTTGCAGGAATTCGCTGGTCCCGGAGTGGGCAATGGTGCCGATGTTGGCGATCACCTCGTCACGGCTCATGCCAAGGCCGTTATCGCGCACGGTGACTGTGTGGGCGATGGGGTCGCACGCTACTTCGATGCGCAGCTCGCCGCCGCCGTCCATCAGGCTGGCGTTGCTGTAGCCCTCGAAACGCAGCTTGTCGAGTGCATCCGAGGCGTTCGAGATCAGCTCGCGCAGAAAAATCTCGCGGTTGCTGTAGAGGGAATGGATCATCAGCTTGAGCAGCTGCCGGGTTTCGGTGGCGAAGCTGAGGGTTTCGGGTTGGGTCATGGTGGCCTCGTGCGGTGGCAGGGGCGGGGAGATTCCGACAGGCAGCCATATGGGGGGAGCGGGCCCGAATGCAAGGTCGCTCGCCGCGATCTGCGGGGCGGAATTTTGTCGACCAGGAGCGCGCGGCCTGGCAGCCAGGCCGCCCCGACCACGTTGCGCGGGCTTGCAAACCTGCCGGTTCGCCCGGGGGCCGTCGGACGTCGGACAAGCCGGTATTGCCTATCCGCTTTCGGGCGGCACCACTATCGAAACGCGCCTGGAAAAAGCGTCGGGAAATCTCCTCGGCCCGGTGCGCAGCGCTGTTCCGTCCGAGACGCTTCAGCCGTTGTAGCGGCGCAGCACCAGGGTGGCGTTGGTGCCACCAAAGCCGAAGCTGTTTGACATGATGGTGTCCAGGCGCGCGCCATCGCGACGCTCGCGCACCAGCGGCAGGCCGTCGGCGGCGGGATCAAGCCGTTCGATATGCGCCGACGGGCAGATGAAGCCGTCCCGCATCATCAGCAGGCAGTAAATCGCCTCATGGACGCCGGCGGCGCCCAGCGAGTGACCGGTCAAGGATTTGGTGGAACTGAACGGTGGCATCTGCGCGCCGAAGACCTCACGCACCGCTTCCAGCTCGCGTGCGTCGCCAACCGGCGTGCTGGTGCCATGGGTGTTCAGGTAGTCGATCTGCGACAACGGAATGTCGCCCAAGGCCTGGTCCATGCAGCGTACCGCTCCCTCGCCGGACGGCTGCACCATGTCGAAGCCGTCCGAGGTGGCGCCGTAGCCCACCAGTTCGCCATAAATCCTGGCGCCACGGGCCAGCGCATGATCAAGTGCTTCCACCACCACGATGCCGCCGCCACCGGAAATCACGAAGCCATCCCGGTCAGCGTCATACGCGCGTGAGGCCGCCGCGGGGCGGTCGTTGTAAGCCGATGACAGGGCGCCCATGCCGTCGAACAACACCGATTCGGTCCAGTGCAGTTCCTCGCCACCGCCCGCGAACATCACATCCTGCTTGCCGGCCTGGATCAGTTCCGCCGCATTACCGATGCAATGGGCCGAGGTGGCGCAGGCCGATGAGATGGAATAGCCAACGCCCTTGATCTTGAATGCGGTGCCCAGGCAGGCCGCAACCGTGCTCGACATGGTGCGCGGCACCATATAGGGCCCGACCCGGCGGGCGCCTTTCTCGCGCAGGGTGTCGGCTGCGAGCACCGTGTTCGCCGTGGAAGCGCCGCCGGAACCGGCCACCAGGCCGGTTCGCGGGTGTGACGCCTCGGCCTCGGTGAGGCCCGAATCGGCGATTGCCTCGGCCATGGCGATGTGCGAATACGCCGCGGCGTTGCCCATGAAGCGCAGCAACTTGCGGTCGATGTGGTCTTCCGGGTTGATTCGCAGGGGACCATATACATGGCTGCGAAACCCCAGCTCCTGATATTCCTCGCTGAACTCGATGCCGGAACGGACCTGATGCAGGGAGTCGGCGACCTGCGCCTGATTGGTGCCGATGCTGGAGACGATGCCCAGCCCGGTAATGACGACGCGTCTCACGGTGTGCTCTCAAGATGGTTGGTGAACAGGCCCACACGCAGGCCAGTGGCGGAATAGATGGTATTGCCATCCACGTCCATGGTGGCGTCGGCAATGCCCATGAACAGCTTGCGCTGAATCACACGCTTCATGTGGATGTTATAGGTCACCCGGCGGGCCGTGGGCTTGACCTCGCCGCCGAATTTGACTTCGTCGGCCCCCAGTGCCCGGCCGTGGCCAGGGCCGCCGATCCATCCCAGATAGAAACCAACCAGTTGCCACATGGCATCCAGGCCCAGGCAGCCGGGCATCACCGGATCGCCCGCAAAGTGGCAAGCGAAGAACCACAGGTCCGGGCGCACATCGAGTTCGGCGCGGATCTCGCCGCGACCGAACTGGCCACCGTGATCGGCAATGTGCACGATACGATCGAACATCAGCATGGGCGGCAGCGGGAGCTGGGCATTGCCGGGGCCGAACAATTCGCCGCGCGCGCAGCGCAGGAGGTCGTCATAACTGAAGGATGCGGTGCGTCGCTCGACGGCGGACGTTTCGGTCACAGTGGATTCCATGATTAAGGTGATGGAACGGAGCGCACGACCACGCAGCGGCAAGACACAAACGCCCGATTATACGCATCCGGCTCGTTCAGTCTGCGGCCCAGTCAGTGAATCCCGCAGCGATAGGTGGCGCCAACCGTGTCCCGCCCGCTATTCCGCTGCTTCATCACAAGCCCAGTTCGTCCCATAGTGCATCCACACGGGTTTTGACCGCGTTGTCCATGGCGATGGGTCGACCCCATTGCCGGGCGGTTTCGCCGGGCCACTTGTTGGTGGCGTCGATCCCCATCTTCGAGCCCAGGCCGGGCTGTGGCGAGGCGAAATCGAGTGTATCGATCGGCGTGCGCTCGGCCAGCAGGATATCGCGCGCCGGATCGACGCGGGTGCTGATGGCCCACACCACGTCCTGCCAGTTGCGCACGTCGATGTCGTCATCCACCACCACAATGAACTTGGTGTACAGGAACTGGCGCAGGGTCGACCAGACGCCGAACATCACCCGCGACGCATGCCCCGGATACTGCTTGCGAATGGACACCAGCGCGACCCGGTACGAACAGCCTTCCGGGGGCAGGTAAAAGTCCACCACCTCCGGGAACTGGCGGCGCAGCAGCGGCACGAACAGCTCGTTCAGCGCCGCCCCGAGCATGGACGGCTCGTCCGGCGGCCGGCCGGTATAGGTGCTGTGGTAGATGGCGTCACGGCGCTGGCTCAGGCGCTGCACCGTCAGCACCGGATAGCGTTCGGTCTCGTTGTAGTAACCGGTGTGGTCACCGAACGGCCCCTCGTCGGCTTCATCGCCGGGGGTGATAACCCCTTCCAATACGATTTCCGCCCGCGCCGGGACCTCAAGACCACTGTCCGAACAGGCCACCAGTTCCGTGCGTTGGCCGCGCAGCAGGCCAGCGAACTGGTACTCGGACAGGCCATCGGGGATTGGCATCACGGCGGCAAGCACGGTGGCGGGGTCGGCGCCAACCACCACGGCCACCGGGAAGGGCTCGCCCGGACGCGCTGCCTGCCAGGCCTGATGGTCGAGCGCGCCGCCACGCTGCGCCAGCCAGCGCATGATCAGCCGGTTACGGCCGAGCACCTGCTGCCGGTAGATGCCGATGTTCTGGCGCCCGCCGTGCGGGCCGCGGGTGACCACCAGACCCCAGCTGAGCAAAGGCCCGGCGTCGTCCGGCCAGCAGGTCTGGATCGGCAGCGTGGCCAGATCCACTGCATCGCCTTCCAAGACCACGTCCCGACATGGCCCACTGGCGACGCGCCGCGGGCGCATGGCCAGCGCCTGTTTGTAGATTGGCAGCTGCCGCCAGGCCTCGCGCAGGTCATTGGGCGGCTGCGGCTCGCGCAACATGGCCAGTTGCTCGCCCAGCTCGCGCAGATCGGCGGACGTCTCGCGTCCCAGGCCCAGCGCCACACGGCGCACGCTGCCAAACAGATTGGCCAGCAGTGGCATGCTGTGGCCGCTGGGGCGCTCGAACAGCAGTGCCGGCCCGCCGGCCCGCAGCACCCGGTCGCAGATCTCCGTGACTTCCAGTCGCGGATCGACCGGCACGCTGATGCGTTTGAGTTCGCCCAGCGCCTCCAGGCGGGCGATGAACTCGCGCAGATCCGCGCTCACGGTTGCATCCAGTAATGGATGGCGATGCCGGCGAATACGGCCGCACCGAACCAGTTGTTGGCCACAAAGGCCTTGAAGCAGGCCGCCGGCTCGCGCCGCCGGGCGAGGTACTGGTGGTGAACAGCGGTCAGCGCGGCGATGCCCAGTCCAGCGAAAAACCATGGCCCGAGGTAGGCATTCCAGCCGACCAGGGCCAGCGTGGCGAGGGCGCTGGCCTGGAGCACGCCGACAATGAGTCGGTCGTCCTCGCCGAACAGGATGGCGGTGGATTTGATGCCGACGCGGATGTCGTCATCGCGGTCGGCCATGGCATAGAAGGTGTCGTAGGCGACGGTCCAGAACACGTTGGCGATCAGCAGGAGCCAGGCGATGGGGGGCACCTTGTCCTGCACGGCGGCAAACGCCATCGGGATGCCCCAGCCAAAGGCCAGGCCCAGGTAAATCTGTGGCAGGTGCGTGAGGCGTTTGCCGAGCGGATAGGTCACCGCCAGCAGGGCACCGATGACGGCCAGTTCCTGCGTGCGCCGGTTCAGCGTGAGCACCAGCGCCAGGGACACCATCAGGAGCAACACACAGACCACCAGCGCCTCGGCCGGCCGAATGGCGCCGCGCGCCAGCGGGCGGTTGCGGGTCCGTTCCACATGCCGGTCGAAATCGCTGTCCAGATAATCATTGATGGCGCAGCCGGCCGAGCGCATGGTTACCACGCCAGCGGTGAACACGACCAGAATCTTCAGGTCCGGCAGGCCGCCGCTGGTCAGCCACAGTGCCCACCAGGTGGGCCACAACAGCAGCAGCACGCCAATCGGTCGATGCAGGCGCATCAGCTCCAGATAGGCGGCCAGGCGCGCGGTCGCGGTCATGGCGCTGGGCGTGGATGCCGCACGGTGGCGGTCAGCGGCTGTCGGGTGGGCATGGGCTCACACTTCGCCGTAGTCAAGGCCGCGGCCGAGCCAGCGATCGATCAGACGCGGCACCACAGCGGGGGCCTCGCGCTCCAGCAAGCCGGCCAGGTGTGGCAGCCGCGGCAACAGGCTTCGGTCTCGTTCCAGGTCGGCAACGCGCAGGTTCACGGCGCCGGTCTGGCGGGTGCCGAGTAGCTCCCCCGGGCCACGCAGGTCAAGATCGCGGCCGGCGATGCGAAAGCCGTCCTCGGTCTCGCGCATGATCGCCAGGCGGGCACGGGCGGTCTCGCCGAGCGGCTGGGCATAGAGCAGCAGGCAGGTCGACCGGGCGCTGCCGCGGCCGACGCGGCCGCGCAGCTGGTGCAGCTGCGCCAGGCCGAAGCGCTCGGCGTGCTCGATGACCATCACCGTGGCGTTCGGCACGTCGACGCCGACCTCGATCACCGTGGTCGCGACCAGCAGTTGTAATTCGTTGCTCAGGAAGGCCGCCATGACGGTTTCTTTCTCGCGGCTTTTCATGCGCCCGTGCAGCAGACCGACGCGCAGCTGGGGCAGCGTGGCGGCCAGTTCCTCGGCGGTGGCGCTGGCCGCGGACAGGGCGAGCGCCTCCGACTCGTCAATCAGCGGACACACCCAGTACGCCTGCTGGCCCTGCGCGCAGGTAGTGGCGATGGCGGTGAGCAGCTCCTCCTTGCGTCGGCGCGGTACCGCCAGGGTATGGACGGGCGTGCGTCCGGGCGGCAGTTCGTCAATGGTCGAGGTGTCCAGATCAGCGTAGAACGTCATGGCGAGCGAACGCGGGATCGGCGTTGCCGTCATGATCAGTTGGTGGGGCGCCTGCGCGCCGTCGTCGCCCTTGGCACGCAGCGCCAGGCGCTGGTGCACGCCGAAACGGTGTTGCTCGTCAATGATCACCAGCCCAAGCCTGGCGAATTGCACCTCCTCCTGAAACAGCGCGTGGGTGCCCACCACCAGCGGCGCGCGGCCGGAGGCGATGTCGCCAAGAATGGCGGCCCGGGCGCGCCCGGTGTGGCGGCCGGCCAACCACAGCGGGTCCAGGCCCAGCGGCGGCAGCCAGCGACAGAAATTACGGAAGTGTTGCTCCGCCAGCAGTTCGGTCGGGGCCATGATCGCCGTCTGCCAGCCGGCTTCCGCAGCCTGCAATGCCACCGCCGCCGCGACCAGCGTCTTGCCGCTGCCAACATCGCCCTGCAACAGCCGCAGCATGGGATGGGGCCTGGCAAGGTCGGCGAGCACCTCGCCGATGACGCGTTCTTGCGCGCCGGTCAAGGCGAAGGGGAGGGTTTCAAGCAGGCGGTCGCGCAGCGCACCGCTGGCCCGGATCACCGGTGCACGGCGTGTTTGCCGCTGCTGGCGCCGCCGACGCAGGCTGAGGTGATGCGCCAGCAATTCTTCCAGCGCCAGCCGATGCAAGGCCGACGGGCGTTCGTCGAGCAGCGCATTGGCCGCTGGCTGGTGCAGGCCATGCAGGGCGGTCGCCAGGTCGGAAATCTGTTCGGTCGCGCGCAGCCCCGCCGGCAGCAGCTCCGGCAGGTGCTGACCGCAACCATCCAGCGCCAGACCCACCAGGCGGCGCAAACTGGCCTGGGTGAGCCCGGCGGTGGTGGGATAAACCGGCGTGAGGGCCGCTGGCGGTAGCGGCTCACTGGCCCCGCCGCGCAGCAACCGATACTCCGGATGCACCATTTCCAGCCCCATTGGGCCGAGGCGAGCTTCGCCGTAGCATTCCAGCCATGCACCGGGCTGAAACTGCTGCGCCTGGCTGGGTCGGAAATGGAAAAAACGTAAGGTCACGCTGCCGCTGGAGTCCGCGAGGCTGACCAGCAGGGCGCGCCGACGGCGCTGCGTGAGTTCCGCGGCCTCGACCCGGCCCCGCACCAGGGCATGCTGACCGTCGCGCAAACTGGCGATTGATGACAACCGGCTACGGTCTTCGTAGCGCAGCGGCAAATGCAGTAGCAGATCCGCCGGTTGTTCGATGCCGAGCAGCGCCAGGCGCTGCCACATCGCAGGTCCTACGCCGGGCAGAGCCGCGGCGGCGCGCGTGGCAACAGCTTGGCCAGCCATGGCGGTGCCGGGTGCGAAGCGGAGCGGCTCAGGTCAGGACGAGGATCGCGTCCGCTTCGACCCTCGCGCCGCGCGGCAGGGCCGCCACCCCCAGGGTGGCGCGCGCCGGATACGGCGGCTCGAAATAGCGTGCCATGACGGCGTTAACGATGGCGAAATGAGTCAGATCGGTCAGGTAGATGGTGAGCTTGACGGCCTGCGCCAGGCTGCCCCCGGCGGCCTCCGCCACCGCCCTGAGGTTGTCGAACACGCGTACGGCCTGTGTTTCGATGTCGCCGATCACCAACTCTCCGCTGCTGGGGTCCAGCGGAATCTGTCCCGACAGGTACACCGTGTTGCCGGCGCGGATGGCTTGCGAGTACGGGCCGATCGCGGCCGGGGCAAGGTCGCTGGCGATAGCTTGCAGGGACATGTTCAGCCTCTTTTTCGGATGATGCGGCGTACCGACTTGATGGTCCGCAGGCGTTTCATGATGCGCGCCAGGTGCACCCGGTCGCGCACCTCCAGGGTGAAGGTGGCCACCGCGTGAATGCCATCGCGGTTGGCGATCTGGACGCTTGCGATATTGCAGTCCATATCGGAGATGGTGGCCGCCAGGGTAGCCAATTGTCCACGCTGGTCCTCGATCTCGACCCGGATGTCCACCGGGAAACGGCTGTCGCTGGCCGGTTGCCATTCAACGTCAAGCCATTTGTCCGGCTGTTTGGCGAAGTCCTTGGCGCTGGGACAGTCGTCGACGTGGATCACCACGCCGCGTCCAACGCTGACATAACCGCGCACCGGATCGCCCGGAATCGGCCGGCAACACTTGCCATAACTCACCACCAGACCCTCGGTACCCTTGATTGCCAGGGGGGCGTGGCGGGCGTCCTTGCCGACCAGCCAGCGTGGCGCAACCCGCGCCAGCGCTCGGCGCAAACCCGAGCGCGGGCGTCGTTCAGTTGCCGGTGGCGTGCCGCTGACCAGATGCGTCGCAACCACGACTGCCAGGCGCTTGCCGAGCCCGACCTCCTCCAGCAGGTCGTCCATCGCCTTGGCGCTGAATTCCCGCAGCAAGCCGGCGACGTTTTGCTCGGGCACCTGCGCCATCGGTGTGCCAAGGCGGGACAGTTCGAGCTCCAGCAGCCGTCTGCCGAGTGCTATCGCCTGTGCATGGTCGACATGTTTCAAGAAATGCCGGATGGCCGCCCGCGCCTTGCCGGTGACGACGAAACTCAACCAACTCGGGTGGGGTGTGGTCGTGCGGGCGGTAATGATTTCCACCGTGGCGCCGTTCTCCAGCACGGTACTGAGCGGCACCAAACGGCGGTTGACGCGCGCCGCCACGCAGTGATTTCCGATATCCGAGTGCACGGCGTAGGCAAAGTCGACCGCCGTGGCACCCGTCGGCAGGTTCAGGATCTGGCCCCTGGGGGTGAATACGTAAACCTCGTCAGGAAACAGATCCCACTTGACCGAGTCCAGGAACTCCTGCGGATCGCCGGCATTGCGTTGCAATTCCAGTAGCCCGTGCAGCCATTCGCGTGCCCGCTGCTCGGCGCGACTGCCGCTGCCATCGGGGTTCTTGTAGCGCCAGTGCGCGGCAACACCCTCGTTGGCGACCAGGTCCATTTCCTCGGTGCGGATCTGAATTTCGGCCGGCACGCCATAGGGTGTGAACAGCGCCGTGTGCAGCGATTGGTAGCCATTGGTCTTGGGTATGGCGATGTAGTCCTTGAACCGCTGCGGCACCGGCTTGAACGTGTTGTGCACCACGCCAAGAGCCCGGTAGCAGGCGTCCACGGTGTCCAGCACCACGCGCAGCGCATACACGTCGTAGACCTCGCTCAGGGACAGGTGATCCTCGCGCATCTTCTGGTAAACGCTGTACAGATGCTTCTCGCGGCTGACCAGCCGATACCGCAGTCCAGCCTCGTCAAGGCGGTGCCGTAGCGTGGTTTCGATCTTGCCCACCAGGTCGTGCCGATTGCCCCGGGCGCGACGCAGGGCCTCGTCAAGGACCCGGTAGCGCAGCGGGTACAGCGCCGCAAAGCCGAGGTCCTCCAACTCCTTGCACAGCGTGTGCATGCCGAAGCGGGCCGCGATCGGTGCGTAGATATCAAGCGTTTCGCGCGCGATACGTCGGCGCTTGTCGGCGCTCAGGTGGCGCAGCGTGCGCATGTTGTGCAGGCGGTCGGCCAGCTTGATAAGCATGACCCGCAAGTCGCCGGCCACCGCCAGCATCATTTTTCGAAAATTGGCCGCCTGCGCCTGTTCGCGGGTTTCGAAGCGGATCTGCGTCAGCTTGGTCACGGCGTCGACCAGGGCCGCGACTTCCTCGCCGAACTGCTCTGACACCTCGGCGCTGGTGGCGGTGGTGTCCTCGATTACATCGTGCAGCAAGGCCGCGCACATGGTCGCGGCATCCACGTGCAGGTCGGCCAGGATGGTGGCGACCGCCAAAGGGTGGGCAATATAGGGTTCGCCGGTTTGGCGCTGTTGGCCGGAATGGGCGCGTTCGCCGTAGGCATAGGCGCGGCGTATCGCCGCGATGTCGTCCGGCGTCAGGTAGGCGGCAAGCTGCCGGGCTAGTGTCTCGAAGCCGCCCGTCTGGACCGCTTGTGCGGGTGCGCTCAGGGCGCCTCGCCCGCCTCGGGCACCGGCCCCTCGACACGGGCTGCCGCATCGACTCCCTGCTCCCAGCCGTTGGCGTCGCGCTCCGCGGCCAACTCCTCGGGCGTCATGAACAGGTGCAATTCTTCAGGCTCCATCACGCTGCGGTCGATCTTGCCGGCGGCAATTTCGCGCAAGGCAATCACCGTTGGCTTGTCGTTTTCCGGCTCCACCAGGGGTGTGCGACCGAGCGACAACTGACGCGCCCGGCGGGCTGCCATCAGCACCAGATCAAAGCGGCTTTCGGCCTTGGGAAGGCAGTCTTCAACAGTAATGCGGGCCATGGGCATAAACCTGAAAGTGCGTGAAGCGAGGGCGACAGTTTAGCAGGATGTCAAGCTCCACCTGGCGTGCCTGTGTCAGTGACAAGGCAGCGCCTCGTATAGTGCGCGGTCGTCACGTAGCCAATACAAAATGGTGCCCGGAGCCGGACTCGAACCGGCACGGCCGCGAGGCCGAGGGATTTTAAGTCCCTTGCGTCTACCTGTTTCGCCATCCGGGCGTCTGGCGTGAAAGTCGCATGTTAGCAGGGGGTGCGCCGCTACGTTTGGCGCTGTTGAACGCCCGTTGCGTGGTCGGTATACCCGCCGCGTGCGGCCGCTGGACGCCCGGAATCATAGTCGTCGCATAATTGGCGGTTATGCCCCGCCCCCGTGACATTCTTCGTGCCATCTTCGGCTACCACGCGTTTCGGGGTCAGCAGGAGGCGATCATCGACTGTGCGGTGGCCGGTGGTGATGCGCTGGTGATCATGCCGACCGGCGGCGGCAAGTCGCTGTGCTACCAGGTGCCGGCGCTGGTGCGGCCGGGGGTCGGTGTGGTGGTGTCGCCGCTGATCGCGCTGATGGACGATCAGGTGGCGGCGCTGCGGGAGCTGGGCGTGGCGGCAGCGGCGTTGCACTCGGGCCTGCCGCCGGGCGCGGCGGCGGCCATCGAAAGGGACCTCGCCGCCGGGCGGCTGGATATGGTCTATATGGCGCCCGAGCGGTTGCTTGGGGAGCGCACGCTGGAGTTGCTGCAAGGTGCGCGCCCGGCGCTGATCGCCATCGACGAGGCGCACTGCGTATCGCAGTGGGGGCACGACTTCCGGCCCGAGTATCTGGGGCTTGGCGTGCTGGGCGAGCGCTTTCCGGGCGTGCCACGGCTGGCGCTGACCGCCACGGCCGATGGCCCGACGCAGCGCGACATCGTGAAGCGGCTGGGCTTGCAGGGCGCGGCGGAATTCACCGCCAGCTTCGACCGGCCGAACATCCGCTACCACATCCAGCAGGGCGAGCAGATGCGCGATCGCCTGCTGGATTTTCTGGACAGCCGCCACCGCACAGACACCGGCATTGTCTATTGCCCGACCCGGCGCCGGGTGGAGGAGACGGCCGCCTGGTTGGAGAAACACGGCCGCCAGGCGGTTGCATACCACGCAGGAATGCCGGCCGAGCAGCGCGCCGCCAACCAGCGCCGTTTCTTGCGCGAGGACGGGCTGGTGATGGCAGCCACGGTGGCGTTTGGCATGGGTATCGACAAGCCGGACGTGCGATTCGTGGCGCATCTGGGCCTGCCCAAGAACATCGAAAGCTATTACCAGGAAACCGGGCGTGCCGGCCGCGATGGCCTGCCAGCCAATGCCTGGATGGGTTATGGCCTGGCGGATGTGGTTGGTGTGCGACAGCTGCTGGCCAGCAGCAATGTGCCCGACGAGCGCAGGCGGGTCGAGCAGGGCAAGTTCGACGCCTTGCTGGGCCTGGTCGAGATCACCGACTGTCGGCGTCAGGCACTGCTGGCCTATTTTGGCGAACGGATGGCCGAGCCGTGCGGCAACTGCGACAACTGTCTGGCCCCACCGGCCACCTTCGATGCCACGGTGGCGGCCCAGCTGGCCCTGTCGTGCATTTACCGCACCGGGCAGCGCTTTGGCGTGGGGTATCTGATCGACGTGCTGCGCGGCGGGGACGATCCGCGCATTGCCAGCCTTGGCCACGACTCGCTGGCGGTGTTCGGGCGCGGCAAGGAACGACCAGCGACGCAGTGGCGCGCCATCTACCGGCAACTGGTGGCACGCGCTTATGTGAGCGTGGATATCGAGGGCCACGGCAGTCTGCGTCTGACCGAGCAGGCTCGCCCGCTGCTGCGCGGCGAGCAGACCTTGCGCCTGCGGGAGGAGGCGACCGTCAGCGAGCGCCGTCGCCAGAAACGCGCCGGCGGCGGCCAGTCAGCGGTGCCGGCGGCCGATCAGGCCTTGTTCGATGCGCTGCGGGCCGAGCGGCGACGTCTGGCCGAGGAGCAAGGCGTGCCGGCTTACGTGATTTTTCACGATGCGACGCTGGCGCAGATGGCCGCCCAGCGGCCGCAGACGCTGGGCGAACTGGCGCAGGTCGGCGGCGTGGGTGCGGCCAAGCTGGAACGTTACGGGGCGGATTTTCTGGCCGTGCTTCGCGCGGCGGACGCGGGCTAGCGGCGGCTCAGCCGCCGGTCATCGACATGAAGCGGATGACCTTTTCCGGCTTTTCGCGGAATTCGTGCCGCTCGGGCTTCAGGCCGATCGCGCCGCGGATAGCGGTTTCCAGGTCGGCATCGCTGGCGCCGGCGCGCAGCATGGGCCGCAATTCGTAGCTGTTGTCCTGGCCCAGGCACAGGTACAGCGTGCCGTCGGCGGCCAGACGCACGCGGTTGCAGGTTTCGCAAAAGTGCTGCGAAATCGGCGTGATGAAGCCGATGGTGGTTTTCGAGCCGCTGACGCGGTAGTAGCGCGCGGGCCCGCCGCCCGGTTGCAGGTCCGGTATCAGGTCGAAGCGTTCGCTCAGGCGCTCGCGCACCGTCTGCAGGTTCAGGTACTGGCCGGTGGCGTTGCGACCGGTGTCGCCCATGGGCATGGTCTCGATCAGGCGCAGGGTGAAATCGCGCTCGGCGCAGAACGCCACCATGTCCTCGATTTCGTCGTCGTTGATGCCGCCCATGGCGACCATGTTGATCTTGACCGGCGCCAGGCCCGCTGCGCGCGCCGCCTCCAGGCCGCGCAGCACCTTGTGCAGCTTGCCGCCGCCGGTGATTTCCGCGAACCGGTCCGGGCGCAGCGAGTCCAGGCTGACGTTGACGCGCCGCACACCGGCCGCCTTGAGCGCCGACGCAAACTTGTCCAGGCGCACGGCGTTGGTGGACAGCGACAGATCGCTCAGGCCGGGCAGGGCCGACAGGCGAGCGGCCAGGTCCGGCAGGTCGCGTCGCACCAGCGGTTCGCCGCCGGTCAGGCGGATACGCTGCACGCCCAGGCGCACGAAGGCCCCGACCACGCGCTCGATCTCGCTGAAAGTGAGCCAGTCGTCCGGCTCGTGGAAGCCGTCGAAGCCCTTGGGCATGCAATAGCTGCAACGCAGATCGCAGCGATCCGTCACCGACACGCGCACGTATTCAATGCGCCGCTGGAACGGGTCGATCAGGGTCTGTGTGGGGGTGTCCGGACTCATGGCGGCGACTATAACAAACCACCCGATTGGGATTGCACCGCCGGCAATTCAGCCAGTGGCCAGCGGGCGCGGGCGCCGCAATCCGGGCCGACGCGCTCGCCGGCCATAAGCCGCAGGCAGCCGGCGTAGGCAATCATGGCGCCGTTATCCGTGCACAGATGGGGAGCCGGATAGCGCACCTGAAAGCCGTCGGCCTTGGCTGCCGCTGCCAGGGATGCCCGCAGGTGCTGATTGGCGCTCACCCCGCCGGCCACCACCAGGGTATGCAGGCCGGTCTGGGCCAGCGCGCGTCGGCACTTGATCAGCAGCGTGTCGACCACCGCATCCTCAAAGGCACGGGCGATATCGGCGCGGTGTTCTTCCTGTGGGTGAGCCTCGATCAGCAACCGCACCTGCGTCTTCAGGCCACTGAAGCTGAAGTCGAGGCCCGGTTTTGCGGTCATTGGCCGGGGCAGGGTAAAGCGCGCGCTGCGTCCGTCCTGCGCCAGCCGCGCCAGCGCCGGGCCGCCGGGGTAGGGCAGGCCAAGCAGTTTGGCGGTTTTGTCGAAGGCCTCGCCGGCCGCGTCGTCCACTGACTCCCCAAGAATCGTATAAGCGCCCAGGCCGTCCACCCGGACCAGCAGGGTGTGACCGCCGGACACCAACAGCGCAAGAAACGGAAGCCGCGGTTGCGCGGCGTCCAGCAGCGGCGACAGCAGGTGCGCTTCCATGTGATGCACGGCAACCGCCGGAATGCCCAGCGCAAAAGCCAGGCTGCGACCGATGCTGCTGCCAACCAGCAACGCGCCGATCAGGCCCGGTCCGGCGGTGTAGGCAATGCCGTCGAGTTCGGCGATATCAAGGCCGGCCTCACGCAGCAATTCGCGCAGCAGGGGCACCGTGCGTCGCAGATGATCGCGCGAGGCCAGCTCCGGAACCACGCCACCGTAAAGTGTGTGCAGCGGGACCTGGCTGTGCAGCACATCGGCTACCAGGCCGCGCTCGCTGTGGTAGAGCGCCAGGCCGGTTTCATCGCAGGAAGTTTCCAGGCCCAGAACCAGCATGATGTGTCCGACCGGTGTACGACTTTCGCCGAAGGCAGAAGTGCCGGTAGAATCTAGCACTTTTCGCCGCCTGGCTTTTGCGGATCGGCTCCGGGCCAGTGATGATTCATTTCGCCGACCGACGGTCGGCACACGAGGTATGCATGCCGGTCGTTCAGTTACGCGAAAACGAGCCCTTTGATGTTGCCCTGCGTCGCTTCAAGCGCACCTGCGAGAAGGCGGGTGTGTTGTCCGAGGCGCGTCGGCGCGAGTTTTACGAAAAACCGACCCAGGAACGCAAGCGTAAAGCCGCCGCGGCGGTGAAGCGGCATCAGAAGAAAGTCTCCCGCACGGGCCGGGGCGCCCGCCGCACGCGCGGTGCCCGCCTGACCTGAACGCCATGTCCGTGAAGCAGCGCCTCGACGACGACGTCAAGGCCGCCATGCGCGCCCGCGAAAAGGAACGCCTGGTTACGCTGCGCCTGATCACTGCCGCCATCAAGCAACGCGAAATCGACGAGCGCATCGTGCTCGACGACGCCCAGGTGCTGGTGGTGCTGGACAAGATGGTCAAGCAGCGGCGCGAGTCGATCAGTCACTTCGACGCTGCCAATCGTCACGACCTGGCCGACAAGGAGCGCTTCGAGCTTGACCTCTTGCAGGGCTACATGCCGGCGGCGCTGGAAATGTCCGAACTCGAAGGCCTGGTTGCCGAGGCGATTGCCGCCACTGGTGCATCGGGGGTCCGCGACATGGGCCGCGTGATGGCACACCTGAAGCCGCAGGTACAAGGCCGTGCCGACATGGCCGAGCTGAGTCAACGCGTGAAAGCGCTACTCGGCGGCTGAGGCCCAGGCCGCACAGCCAAGGTGCCGGATGTGCGCCATCGATTCATGACCCGCCGCAAGCTCCTGTTTTTGGGCACTGCCCTGTGGGTCAGCTCGGTCGCTGCGGTGCCGCTGATTGAATTACAGGCCGTGCTCGGTCAAACCGCGGTCTTGCTGGTGGATGGTCAGCGTCGCTTGTTGCAGGTAGGACAATCCAGCCCGGAGGGGGTGCGTCTGCTGCAACTGACGCCGGGCGCGGCCAAGCTGCAAATTGACGGCCAGGTGCATGACTACCCGCTGGGCGGACGCGCCGGCGGCGCGCTGCCGGCAGGCCGAGCTCCCAACGTACGCATCGACCGCGACCAAAGCGGTATGTATCTGACCAGCGGGGCCATCAACGGCAAGACGGTGGAGTTTCTGGTCGACACGGGTGCGACCACCGTGGCTATCAACGACGGTACCGCCCGCCGGCTGGGTATTGATTACCGCGCCGGTAACAAGGGTCTGGTGGAAACCGCCAGCGGCATCACCGAAGCCTACTCCGTGACTCTGAGCGAGGTCAGCGTTGGCAATATCAGGCTGCCTAACGTAGCGGCGGTAGTGATCAGCGGCCCGCAGCCGAGCCGGGTGCTGCTGGGCATGTCGTTTTTGTCGCGAACACAAATCGAGCACGCGCACGACACCCTGATACTGCGTCGCAAGTATTGAACTGGCTGGCTGTCAGGTGACGGGCTTTTCGATCAGCGCGTACGCCGAGTGGTTGTGGATGGACTCGAAGTTCTCCGCTTCCACCACGTATCCGGCCAGGCGTTCGTCGCGATTGAGGCTGCCGGCGATGTCTCTGACCAGGTCTTCGACGAACTTCGGGTTGTCGTAGGCACGCTCGGTCACATATTTCTCGTCCGGCCGTTTCAGCAGGCCGTACAGGTCGCACGAGGCCTGTGCCTCTACCAGTTCGATCAATTCTTCGATCCACACGGGTGTGCGCAGGTGTGCCGTCAGCGTGACGTGCGTGCGCTGATTGTGGGCGCCGTAGTCGGAAATCTGCTTTGAACACGGGCACAGGCTGGTGACTGGAACCACCAGGCGCGCGGTGAGCTGCTCCTGGCCACCGGCAATTTCACCGATGTAGCTGACCTCGTAGTCCATCAGGCTGCTGACGCCGGTCACCGGCGCTGCCTTATTGACGAAAAACGGGAAGCTCATCTCGATATGGCCGGCGCGCGCCTCCAGCCGCTCGCACATTTCGCGCAGCATCTCCCGGAAGGTACCCAGCGAAATCTCCCGCTCGTGGCCGTTCAGGATCTCGATGAAGCGGGACATGTGGGTGCCCTTGAAGTTATGCGGCAGATGCACGTACATGTTGAAGGTGGCCACCGTGTGCTGTTCGGTGCCGCTGCGCGAGAGGATGCGTACCGGGTGGCGGATGTCCTTGATGCCGACGCGGTCGATGTCCAGCCGGCGACTGTCCGGTGAGGCCTGGACATCAGCGATTTGCGGCACGGCTGGCTCGGATGGCTTGTTCATGGTGAGTTTCCTGACGGCATGGCAGGGCCGCCGGTAGGGGAAGTCAGTGTCTCCAGTGGAGACGGCTTCGGTAGGCCCTGTTCGCCGATTGTACCGGCCGTGGGCGGCGGCGCCAGTCACAGGCATTCGTGGACAGGCCAGGCGCCCGGACCGTTGAGCGGTACACGACTGCGCTGTCCGGGTTCGTGCCGACTCTGGCGATGGTGACATACCCGACGATCACGGCCTCGGCGTTCGGGTCATTCAGGGTGTCGCTGGGCGCGAGCGCGTTAATCGCCAGTGTGGAAACTGGCAGTGCGCGGGCGTTTGCGATCATTGCCGGACGCGGCCACTCGCCACGCTGACTTTCTGGTCCCCGGGGTTGGCGACCCTGGAGCGTGGCTGGCGATCAACTACGGGCGAAGAACTGCACCACGTTGCCGGCCGGATCGCGGCAGGTGAAAAAGCTGCCGTGGTCGCCCATGCCGATGACCTCGCTCACCGCGATGCCCTGCGCGGTCAGGCCGGCGCGGGTGGCGGCCAGATCGTCCACCTGCATCACCACGGTCGCGTTCTGGCCCGGATCCACCTGTCCGGGCGCCGGAGTTCCGATGGCCACCTGCGTGCCGCCGACGTCGAACTGCGTCCACTTATCGCCGTCCTGGAACTTCACCGACAGGCCCAGTGTGTCGCGGTAGAAGGCCAGCGCGGCGTTCATGTCGGGCACCACATAATAGACGTTGGTTACTTTGCTGATGGCCATGGCGGGTCTCAGTGGCGGGGTATCGGCGCGATTGTCCCACGCAGGGCACCGATGGTTGCTGTGGGACAATCACCGGCAGCAACCCTCGCGAGCCCGATTTCGCCATGCATTCAGTCGTCAAACCTCCGCGCAGCCTGATTGCCGCCGCTGCCGACGCCATCCGGGACTTCGACCTGATCCGCGACGGCGACCGCATCCTGGTCGGTGTGTCCGGTGGCAAGGACAGCCTGTCCCTGCTGCATGTCTTGCTGCATTTCCAGGGTCGCGCGCCGGTGCGCTTCCAGATTGGCGCGGCCAACATCGACCCGCAGATGCCCGGCTACGACCCGAGCCCGCTGGCCGCTTACGTCGAGAGTCTGGGCGTGCCGTACGTCCAGGCCAGCTACAGCCTGGCGCGGGCGGCCAAGGGTTCGTTCAAGGGGCAAACCCTGTGTGCCTTTTGCTCGCGCATGCGGCGCGGCAAGCTGTACGGCCTGGCCCGCGAACACGGCTACACCAGCCTGGCGCTGGCGCACCACCTGGATGACCTGGCCGAGACCTTCCTGATGAACGCGTTTTTTGGCGGCAAGCTGCGCGCCATGCCGGCGGCCTATACCAATGACGACGGCGACCTGCGCGTGATCCGCCCGCTGGTCTATGCCCGCGAGCGGCAGGCAGCGGCGTTTGCGCAAAGCGCACCGCTGCCGGTGATCCCGGACAATTGCCCGACCTGCGATTCGGCGACCCGTCAGCGCCAGCAGATGAAGGCCTTGCTCGGGGAACTGGAAGCGCAGCATCCACGGCTGTACTCGGTGCTGCGCACGACACTGGCGCCCTTGCTGCGGGCGGACGCGACCGGCGGCCTGCCCATGCCCAGCGCCGTGCAGGTGCTTGCGGACCTGCGCCGGCGGGAGCCGGTCGAGGCACTGCCGGTCGACTGAAATTACCGGCCGGCAGCGCCCGCCCCGGCGCTACATATCCATCAATCGCCGGTAGCCGTTCCAGAACCCGCGCACCGGGTCTTCACTGGCCATGAACGTGGTGTCCGTGGCCACCGTGCGCCCGCCCATCTCGATGATGGCCTCGGTGCCGCCGTCCCTGGCGATGCCCTGCTGCACGATCTCGATGGCCAGGCCGTCCTCCATCGACACTAGCCCGGCCGGGCCGATCAGGTTGATCTGCTTCAGGCGCATGTCGGTCAGTTCCGGGTCCTCGTCTGCGTAGCCGAAGAAGGTGTAGTGCACGGTCACGCCGTCCGGGCCGTGCGGCTCGAACTGGCGGATGTTCAGCACGTTGGCGATCTGCTGCATCATCATGATCGGGAACACGTCGATGATCACCAG
>CAZZHF010000003.1:0-4645 GCA_964653545.1 uncultured Gammaproteobacteria bacterium
GGCAATCTCCCGCTCGTTCAGGCGCATGTAAGAAAGGACCGCCGGCAACATGAATTTGTTGGTGAGCAACATCACGGCAACACCAATGCTGGCGGTGATGCCAAGCTCGCGAATGATGTCGATGTCGATCACCATGATGACGGCAAACCCCACCGCATCGGAAATCAACGCCGTGGCACCGGGAATAAACAGCTTGTTGAAGGCATCCTTGGCTGCGCTTGGCGCGTCCATCCCGGCAAGCACCCCAAGACGCCAGGAATTGGTCATCTGCACCGCATGACTGACACCGATCGCCAGCACAAGAAAGGGCACCAGAATGGACAGGGGATCAACGCCGAAACCCAACAGCTTGACCAGTCCAAGTTGCCAGGCTACCGCTGCCAGGGATACCGAGATTGCCGCCAGCGCCAGCTTCCACGATCCGGCGAAGAAGATCAGCAGGACGAAGGTCACCGCCAGCGTAATCGCAAAGAAAAGGATGACACCGAGCGCACCCTCGATGATGTCACCAATGAAGGTCGCGAAACCGATGATGCCAATGTCGAAGCCTTCGCCTTCGTATTTCCCACGCAGCGCCTCCAGCTTGCGTGCCGCCTCGCGGTAGTCGAGCTTGGCCCCGGTGGCGGGATCGCGCTCGATCAACTCTGCAATGACCAGCGCGCCGGAGAAATCCTTGGCCACCGTTCGGCCGATTTCGTCGGAGCGGTACAGGTTTTCCTTGACCCCTTCCAGACCGGCTTCGGTGGCCTCGAAATCCGCCGGGACTATGCGTGAACCTGTGAATCCGTCCTCGGTCACCGCGACGAAATTCACATTCGGCGTGAACAGCGAGGTCACCGTACGGGCATCCACGCCATCCATGACCAGGATCTCCTGGGTCACCTGCTCCAGAACTCTGAAGAATGCCGGATTGAACATATCGCCGCTACGGTCGGCAACGAACACCGTGATGGTGTTCGAGCCCCCGAACTCGGGCTTGTACTTGGCGTAGGTTTTCATGTACGAGTGCGACAAGGGCACCGACTTGTCGAACCCAGGATCCAGCCGCTGATTGGCTGCCTGGTAGCCGAGAAACGCCGTCAGCGCCAGGGTGAGTGCCAGTACCCAGACCCTGTGCCCGATCAAAAACCCGGAAATCGCGGCGGAAAACCTTTCCAGACTCGCGCCGTAACCTACATCTGCTGCCATGGGAGCGATTGCCTTACGTGCCTGTGGATAACCGCTTGCCGTCGGCGGTCACTTGAATATCTGAGCCAGCGGCAACTTGCGCACGCCACCGGCGGCGGTTGCAATGTAAAGATCGTCACCAGCCGGCAAGGCCGCCGTAAATCCAACGCGGTCCAGGGGCCGCGCTGCTTGCACGGTTAACGCGTCTGGCAGTAGCCGCAGCAGCGTGCCACCACCTCCAACCAGCAGCGCCGAGCCATCGGCAAGCAGACCGCCATTCAGCAGAAACTGTTGGGTATCGGTAACAACGCGCTGCCATGACGTGCCAGCGTCATCCGTGACGAAGGCATGGCCGTTCATGCCAAAGATCAATAACCGGCCCGCCGGGAAGGTCAGTGCGCCGAAGAAGGATCCCGCATACGGCGAGTCAATCGGCATGAAATCGCGTTGGCCGCTCATGGAACGGTACACGACCCCTTTTTCGGCCACCGCTAGGATGGTCCCGTCGGGCAACCACGCGAGGTCAAAGATATGATTCTGATACCAGTCCTCGACCGCAAGCGTCTGTCGGTCCCAGTTCGCGCCGCCATCGTGGGTGGCCCATAGCTGGCCATTGCTGCCCGTCACCCAGCCGGTGCGCGCGTCGTGGAAGCGCACGTTCAGCATCACGTTCTGCGACTCCGGCTCAAAATTGAGCAGCGACCAGCTGGCGCCGGCGTCCACAGTCTTCAGGATCGCTGCGTCATGGCCGACGGCAAAGCCAGTGCTGGCGTCTATAAAAACCAGCGCGGTCAGCGTGCCGCTTACCGGCACGTCGGCCTGAGTCCAACTGGCGCCGGCGTTATCTGAGTAGATGACGGTACCGCGTTCGCCTGCCGCCACTACCCGCTGGCCGGCAAGGGCCAACCCGAGAAAGACAACCTGTGTGGCAAGTGGGACTTTGAGCGCCGGCCGCGCCTGGGAAGCCGCCCGCGCGGGGCTGACGGAGCAGAAAAAAACCACTGCCAGGACGGCAACACGACGCAACATCAACACACTCATTGCCCGGAGTTTTACTAAGCTTTACAAAAAATAGCGCCAGGCGGGCCACGAGGCCCGCCGAGCGCTACACAAACACGCGTTTTGCCGGCGATCCCTTACCGAGTGCCGAACTTGCGCAGACCCTGCGGCGTCATAATGGACAGGTCAATCGTAGACTCACCCGTGTTTTCGAACTTGGGCATGCCCAGACCGGTCTCCTTGCCTGCTTGCACATGCCAGTAGGGGAACGTCGTATAACGCCCGTTGATCAGGTCGACCTGTACATCCCCCATCGGGCGCATCAGCTTCTTGTCGTAAATGCTGAGGTTGTACTGTTCACCCACCCGCCATAGGCGGTCCTTGGCATCGTAGGCCTCGTAGGCGACGCCCATCCAGGTGTCCTCGTCGAAGTACGCCACATGCCGCTTGTAAAGATGCCGGAAGCCGGGCTTCAGTTCACCGTCAATCGTCCACACCCGGTGTAGCTCATAACGCAGCAGATCCTGGTTGATGTGTTTCTTGCCATAAATGTCTTCCCAGCTCAGGTTGGGATCGACAATCTTGTACGAGTTGTACGGGATATAAACTTCCTTGCCCTTGGCGAAGGTGTAATTGTGGCGCGGCTCAGCGCCACCGAACCACCACATCCAGCGAGACGCCACAGTTCTCTGGCCATCGGAACCGAACGACGGGCTGTCGTGGAAACCGATTTCCGGCGCCTTGCGTACCCGCCGCTGACCAGGAATGTATAAATACACCTGAAAATCGACATTCTCGGCGTAGTTGCAGCCGCCGAACACGAGGCCGGATGAGCGCGGTGGCTGCATGATGTTCCACGAGTCGCACAAGATCGCCCCACCCCACTGGGTGAACCACTCGTTGGATTCCCGCTTGTCCGCCGACACGAAATACGGCCAGTATTCACGCGAGCGCATGATCACGTCGGTGCGGTTGCCCAGCGCATCGACCAAGGCGCCGTTACTGGCCGCGTCCACCGTGGTGCCGGTGTAGTGACCGAGCAGGGAGTTCCAGCCGAGCTCCTCCGCGGTCTTGGGAATCGGGAAGGGCACACCGCCGCCCGGTTGCATATTCTCCAGACACAGTTGGTTGCGCTCGGCGTAGGCAGCGCAAATCGCGATGTGTTTTGCCTGCACCTTGGTGTTCTCGTACCACCAGTCGGGCTGGCTCGCGCTGCGTCGGGCCGGATAGACATGCATCCGGAAACTGTCCGGATACTGCTTGAACATCGCGACCTGGCCGGGCAGCAAGCTGTCCATATACTGCTGATAGTTCTGCGCCGTGATCGTGAACAGTTCCTTGTCTTCCGGGAACGGATCCACCCAGGTCCCGCCGGGCTGGAAGTTGGCCGGCGGCGCCTTCAGACCACCCGTCCATTCCGGAATGGTGCCCGCCTCGTTGCCGGCACGGGTTGCGCCAACCGGTGTCAATGGCGTGCCGGTCACGCCCAATTGGGACAGTTCCTCGTCGCTCAGCTTGGCCCAGGCCGAGCCGCCTAGAGCCAGCCCGAGCAACCCCGCGCCGGCCAGGCGCAGCGTGCGGTGGTTGAAAAGAGTCATTGCATTATCTCCACGTAACTGGGTTTGGGCAGACTGGCTCAGAACGAATAGCTCACACTCAGCGACATGAAGTCGCGGTCGTTGGTGCCGTTGTAGCGGCCACCCGCGCCGTTGACCTTGTTATCCGGACCCCACAGCGTGGTGTAGGCGAGTGAACCCTTCCACTGCCCGCCGCCGTAATCGAAGCCGAGGCCGGCCGTGAACGCCTTGCGCCCTTCAACCACTAGCTTGGCGCCGCCCAGTTCGTTGGAATAGCCGTGGAAGTCCCACGAGAAGGCGAAATTGGGCTCCAATGCGATCAGGTTGAACAGCGCGGCCTGGTAGGTCATGCTGTGGCGGACCACCAGCTTGCCGAAATCCTTGCTCACGTGCGGCTCGAAAACGTTATAAAGCGTGTTGGAGCCCCCGAGCGGATTGTCCTGTACACCAAGCAGTCCGCCGAGTGGAACCAGGGACGGCAAGCCCCCGATCCAACCCCAGGCAATCTCGCCAATCGTGCCGGCGGCATCCGCGTGGGCCCAATGCAGCACACCCCAGTTCTTCTGCACGGTGAGCTGGGTTTGATAGCGCTCAATGTCCTCGTAGCCCTTCACATGGGTTCCGATCGGCAATCCCGCCGCCGCGAAGTACGAAGCGAATGGCCCGCCCGGTGGCCCCCCCAGCACCAGCGGCAGGGTCATCTGTAACGGTGCGTTGCGCCGATAAGAAAACTCGCCACCAATGGCCAGGCTCGCCACATTGGTGTTGAACGATATACCTATGCGCTCAATATCTTCAGGGTAATCGACCACGAACTTACCGGTGCCGACTATGCCCGAGAGCATCGGCAGGTGGTCGTGCAGATTCAAGTAATAGATACCTACCTCACCACCGTTGCCGAA
>CAZZHF010000003.1:4745-27692 GCA_964653545.1 uncultured Gammaproteobacteria bacterium
GGAAACGTCGATGGCCGGCGTGCCGACGAAGGCGTCCTTCAGGTCCGCGCCCGGCGTGCGCAGCTTGGATATATCGACCGTGTTGATGTCGTTGATGGCGCCCTGGATGAAGGTGTTCTCGCCCCAGGAGATCACCTGCTTACCCAGGCGCACCGACAGCGACTGGTCGGCCAGAAAGCGCTTGTAAACATAAGCATCGGTGATGTCGCCGTGCTGCTTGGCGCGGTTTTCAGCCGCCTCGGGTAGCGGCTGATTCGCCATCTCGAAATCATAGAACCAGTTGCCACGCAACAGGCCACCATAGCTGTCGCCGCGGACCTCGAAGGTGTGCGACCCTTTGATAAGGTTCGAAAAGATGTCGTATTTGTCATCGAACAGCCGCCGGTTGCCGTACGGCCCCAGATTCTTGCTGTCCGGCGGCTGCATGCGCCAGTTCAAGCCATACGTCAAGTCGGTGTCAAAGGCCGCCTGCATGTCGCCGATTTGGAAATCGACGGCGCGGCTCGCGCCCGTAGCACCAGCCAGAATGGCGGCCAGCACCAGAATAATCCGTCGCTGCGTTGGTATTCCCATAACCCGTCCCCTCCAAGTTAAAGCTGTTAAAGCTTCTGAATACTTTAACCAAGTGGCGGCTGGGCTGTCGTCACCCGGCCCGCCTTCAATTCCAACGTCCCTTCGCTCCTGCGGAGTGTACCGTGAGGTTGGTGGCCTGCAAACGGGCTAGCCGACGCTCCGGGTCGGTGACACCGATACCCTTGAGTCCGCGCCACCGCGACCAATCAGGAAACGCGTGATTGCCGGCATCAGCACCATCGCGCCCAGCATGTTGACGAAGAACATATAGGCCAGCAGCACACCCATGTCGGACTGGAACTTCAGGGCCGAAAAATACCACAGGGCCACACCAAAGCTCATGGTCACGGCGGTGAACATAACGGCAGTGCCGACCTCCCGGTAGGACTTCTGAAAGGCGGTCTCGATATCGACGCCCTCGCGCATGTGGAAGAAGGCCCGAGCGGCCAGATAAATGCCGTAATCCACACCCACGCCAACACCCAAGGCCAGCACCGGCAGTGTAGACACCTTCAGGCCGATGTTTAGGAACACCATCACCGCATTGGCGAAGATCGAGACCCCCAACAGCGGAAGCATCACGCACAACGCTGCCCGCCACGAGAAGAACGTGAAAAAGCAACACAGAAAAATGGCGACGAACAGAATGACGTCCATCGTCAGAACCGAGCTTCTCACCGCCTCATTGGTGGCGGCCATCACACCGGACGGGCCGGATGCCAGGCGCAACCTCACCTGCGCCCCGTCGCCCTCAGTGGGCACCTTGAATTCCTTCACCGCCTTGACGACCCGCGCCAGGGTCTGGGCCTTGTGATCCTTCAGGAAAATACGTACCGGCATGGCCTCGCAGGAGTCATTGAACAGTTGCTGGTTCAATTCGATATTACGCATTGCCGAGCCCAGGCCATAAGACGCGCGCGGCAGACCGTAGAATTTGAGGTGGCCCTCATTGTTGCCAACGTTGCGGTCTTTCATCACTGAGGACAGGGTGGTGACCGACTGCACTCCCTCGACATTACGCATGACCCAGACAAAACGGGCGACGGTTTCCATTACGCCATAGGTGGTACAGCCATCACGCGGCGACTCGGCAATCACCGTCAGTTCGTCTATGCCGATGCTGAAATTATCGACAATCACATCGATATCCTGGTTGTAGCGGGCAGTCGGCCACAACTCCGGTGCCCCAGCCTCCGCATCACCCACAATAAGGTGGGACGTACGCGACGCCCCGAAACCGACCAGCACCAGGCTGACAACGATGATTGCCGCAGCGGGACCAGGCCGCGTGGCACGGGCCAGATAATTCCAGATCGGATGATCCGCACCTTCGGAAGAGCGCTTTGCGCGGGCTTGCTCAGCTTCATTGAAGCGCAGATACGACAGTATTATCGGCAACATGAATTTGTTGGTGAGCAACATCACGGCAACGCCGATGCTGGCGGTAATGCCCAGCTCCCGAATGATATCGATGTCGATAATCATGATGACGGCGAACCCGACCGCATCGGAGATAAGCGCCGTCGCGCCGGGAATAAAAAGCTTGTTGAAGGCGTCCTTGGCTGCCGTCGGCCCATCCATGCCCGCGACAATCCCCAGTCGCCACGCGTTCGTCATTTGCACCGCATGGCTGACGCCAATTGCCAGTACCAGAAACGGCACCAGAATGGACAGTGGATCGATTCCGTAGCCCAATAAATGAACCAGGCCGAGCTGCCAAACCACCGCCACCAACGACACGACCATCGCTGCGACCGCAAGCTTCCACGATCCGGCGAAAAAGATCAGCAATACAAACGTGACCGCCAGCGTGATGACGAAAAACATGATGACGCCCAACGCGCCCTCGATAATGTCGTCTATGAACTTGGCGAACCCGATAACGTGTACGTCAATGTGATCGTTGCTGTACCGGCTGCGGATTTGCTCCAGCGTGTCCGCCACGCGGGTGTAATCCAGCACCTCGCCAGTAGCCGGATCCTTATCTACGAGCCTGGCGTGGATCAGGGCGCCGCGGAAATCGTGCGATACAAGCCGGCCGACGTGCTGGGACACCAACAGATTGCCATGGACTTTTTCGATGTTCTCGGCCGTGGGCCTGAAATCGGCATCCACCACGCGGTGACCTACAAAGCCCTCCTCGTCGACCAGAACGAAATCCACGTTCGGAGTAAACAACGAGGTCACGGATGCACGGTCTGCACCATTGATGAACAGCACATCCTGAGTCGCTTTCTCCAGCGCCTTGAAGAAGTCGACATTGAAAATGTTTCCTTCCTTCTGCATCAGGGCGACGATAATCACGTTGGCACCACCAAATGCTTCGGTATACTCCCCATAGGTCTTCATGTACGAATGGGACAATGGAATGGACTTGGTAAAACCCGGGTCCATTCGTTGCATCGACGCCTGATATCCAAGAAACGCCGTAACCACAAGAAAAAACACCATCAAACCTAAACGATATCGAATCAGCCTATCGGCCAACCACTCGGATGCACTCGCCATGACTGTGACGTAATTGGAGGTCCGCATTACTCTCTCCTGGAGGCAGTTAGGGCGCTGCTTGTTAGCGAAGATTCAGGGTGATGCGACGGATGCCGCCCTCACCGAACGCCAACCATTGCCCATCGCGGGCAGGTAACAAGCGCGCGATCTTCATACGGTCTCCCAGGGCATGTGACACAAAATTCTCACCGCGGTCCTGACTGGCCACGATGGCCCCATCGAGACCTGCCAGAAGGACTGCGCCATCCGTCGTGACCTGGCCTGACATGAACGATTTATCGGTTCCCGTCTCCCCCATGCGCCAGGTCTGTCCGTTGTCGTCACTGATGGCAACATTCCCGAGCATGGCGAACGCCACTACCCGCCCCGCGCCGGGAAACACCAGGCCGAACAAAGACCCGTTGTATGGCGCCTGCAGTTCACGCCAACTCGCCCCGGCGTCATCCGACCGATACACAACGCCTTTTTCCGACGGCAGGAACAGGCTCCCGCTTTCGGCGCGCCCGACGGCGAACAGATGCCCATCAAACTCATCGGCGGTCAAAAGTGCCTGATGCTGCCAGGTCTGCCCGCCATCGGCGGTGCGCAACAGATTGCCGCGGCCGCCCACGGCAATACCACGCTGCGCGTCGGCAAACCACAGATTCAGCAGCGGCACATCAAGGGCCGGATCGCGGTATTGCAAGGACCAGGTCTCGCCGCCGTCCACTGTGGCCAGGATCACCGCGTCATGGCCCGTGATCCAACCACGCTTGTCGTCGACGAAGACCACCGACGTCAAAGTAATATCCACAGGCACTGCCGCCTGCTTCCAATTCCGCCCTTCGTCATCGGAATAGAGGACTATTCCCCACTCGCCAACCGTTATCAGCCGATCGCCGGCCCGCGTTGCGTCAAGGAACAATGCGTCGGTAACCCGCGGGCCAGTGGCCGCGGGTTGGATAGTGTCTGCCCAACCTGGCAGCGGTCGCAGCAAAGCGACAAGCAATCCCGCCCACAGGGCCAAGCACCCAGCCAGCCGCCGGCAGGATGCAACCCGCTGGGCATCCCTAGTCCTTATCATGAGTCCTCCTACGATCCGGCGCAGGACCAAGCCCCGCCCGGAAGACACCGAACGCGAAAATAAATCAAAGTCGATCAAGGCCAGGACTCGGCATCGCACGCTATGAGCGGCACAACGCGGTCGCCCTTACTCCAATGCGCTTATCGCCCGACGAGCTTGCGCAGGTCGGCGAGCGTAAGTCGGATCGCCCAGGGCATCGGCGACAGCGAAAAGTCAGCCCGGAAAGATGCTGCCCTTTTCCCCTGCTGTCGCACCTGCTCGTTGTTGGCGAAACTCAGACCCGCCACAACGCTCTAACCCAGTTTTGACCAAGGCGAGTCAAAACAGCATCCAGCACTCACCCCATGAAATTCATGGGAGCTATCGTCACGCCGCTCCACACCCACGGCACGGGTGCTCGCACGACTGGCGCTAAGGAAACGCTGGATAAATCCAATCTGGGTTTCTCAGCGCCCGCCGTCGGAAAAGCGTGGTTTTCCGACGGCTCAAAAAATCAGTGGCTTACCGCCACCGATCTTGGCAGCGCATCCCTAATGCGCCATGCCACGTGTCGACAGGCGCTCCTTGTCAACGTCTATGAACCACGCGGCCAAGGCCGGCAGTAGCAGGACCGCTCCGACCATATTCACAAAGAACATATAGGCCAGCAACACACCCATATCGGACTGGAACTTCAGATCCGAGAAGAACCAAGTGGCGACGCCGATACTCATGGTACTCGCCGTGAAGATCACCGCCGTACCGGCCTGCTTAAGGCCCTGGTAATACGCTTCCTTCAGCGACAGGCCCAGACGAATGTTGGCCTGGGTGCGCGCGAACAGGTAGATACCATAGTCCACACCCACGCCGACGCCGAGCGCCACGACGGGCAGCGTGGACACCTTCAGGCCGATGTTGAGCATCACCATCACGGCGTTGGCAAGAATGGACACCAAGGCCAACGGCAACAGGATGCACAAGGACGCGCGCCACGACAGGAAGGTCAGGTAGCAAAGGATGCCCACGGCCACGAACAAGGCCGCCATCATCACCGCTTCGGCCCGGGACACCGCCTCATTGGTTGCCGCCATCACGCCGGCCGGGCCCGACGCCAGGCGGAAACTTACCGGGGCGCCTTCCTCACCCTTGAAGCTTCGCACCGCGGCGACCACCCGCTGCAGGGTCGGCGCCTTGTGGTCCCAGAGGAAAATGCGGATCGGGATCGCCTCGCAGGTGTCGTTGAACAACTTCTGGTTCAACTCGATATTTCGCATGGCCGACCCCAATCCGGCCTCTGTACGCGGCAAGCCGTAGAACTTGATGTGGCCTTCGTTATTGCCAACGTTACGGTCCTTCATGACCGACGACAGGGCCACCACGGATTGCACTCCTTCGACGCCCTCCACATGCCAGACGAAGCGGTCCATGTTTTTCATCACGCTGTAGGTGGTGCACCCGTCGCGCGGCATCTCTGCAATGACTGTCAGCTCGTCGATTCCGACCAGAAAATTCGTGATGATGGTCTCGATATCCTGGTTATAAACCGCTTCGGGCCAGAACTCCGGCGCCCCTGCTTCGCTGTCGCCAATCACCAGTGACTGCCATTTCCAACTGCCAAACGCGAGCAATACTACCGACAATGCGATCACCACCGAGCCTTTCTTGCGATCCGCAAAACTGGCCAGGAAGCGGAAAAACGGCTTTTCCTGCACCAGTATCCGCGTGCGAATACGCTCGACGGTTCGTGGATTCATGCTGGCATAGGAAAGCAGGACCGGCAGCATGAACTTGTTGGTGGCGATCATGACCCCCACACCGATGCTGGCGGTAATGCCCAGTTCCTGAATGATGTCGATATCGATGATCATGATCACCGCAAAGCCAACCGCATTGGCCAGCAGTGCCGTGGTACCGGGAATGAACAGCTTATTGAATGACTCACGTGCCGCGGTCACAGAGTCGGCGCCATTGAGAATTTCCAGCTTCCAGGTGTTGGTCATCTGGATGGCGTGGCTGACGCCGATTGCCAGAATCAGAAACGGCACCAATATCGACAACGGGTCGATGCCGTAACCGAGGATCTTCACCAAGCCCAGCTGCCAGATTACTGCCGTAATCGCCACCAAAATGGCCAAAGTCGTAATCTGGAAGGAATTGGAATAGAAATAGAGCATGATGAAGGTAATGACCACCGCCACCACAAAAAACAGGACGACCCCCAGGGCCCCCTGAATTACATCATCGATGAATTTGGCAAAGCCGATAATCCGCACATCCACGTTCGGACTGGTATACCGCTCGCGGATGTCTTCCAGCGCCTTGGCCACCTCTGTATAGTCCAGCGGTTGCCCGGTGTTGGGGTCGTTGTCTACGAGTTCTGCACGGATCAGGGCGCCGCGAAAGTCATGCGATACCAAACGCCCGACATGCTGGGATACCAACAGATTATTTCGGACCTTCTCGATTTCTTCCTGTGTTGGCTTGAAGTCCGGCTCGACAACCCGGTGACCTACAAAGCCCTCCTCATCCACCAATACGAAATCGACATTGGGCGTAAACAGCGAAGTCACCGAAGATCGGTCCGCGCCTTTGATGAACAGCACATCCTGCGTCGCCTTCTCCAGGGTATTGAAGAACTCGACATTGAAAATGTCGCCTTCCTTCTGCATCAACGCGACGATAATGACGTTGGCCCCACCAAATTGGTCAGTGTATTTGGTGTAGGTCTGCATGTAGGGGTGGCCCAGCGGGATCGACTTGGTGAACCCCGGATCCATCTTCAGGAACGATGCGTGATAACCCAGAAACAGCGTAATAAGACTAAGCACCACTAACAGTACGACGCGCCAGCGAATTAACTGGTCGGCTAGCCAGGACGAGACCGAAGCCATCGCGGCGGCGTATTTAGATGTGGACGTAGACATTCCCCCTCCGGAAACCTTGAGCGTGGATACTTAGTTGACGTCCAGCTTCACGCGATGCACACCGCCCTCGCCAAACAGCAACCAGGCGCCGTCCCTGGTTGGTAGCAATCGGGCAATCTTGCGCCGATCAATCTGCGGCAATGCCTGGAAGGTGTTGCCGCCGTCGCGGCTGGCGACGATTGCGCCATCGAGTCCCGCCAGCAGCAGCGTGCCATCGGCCGTGACGGTACCGGACATGAACGACTTGTCGGTGCCCGATGACACCATGCGCCACGTCAGACCGTTGTCGTCGCTGACCGCTATGTTGCCGAGCATGGCATAGGCAACCACGCGCTCTGCGCCCGGAAAAGCGACGCCGAAAAAAGACCCGATATAGGGGCTGTCCAGCTGCAGCCAGTTGGCGCCACCGTCGTCAGACCGATACAAGACGCCTTGTTCGGAAGCGATAAACAGACTGCCGGACTCAGACTTGCCGAGCCCGAACAGATGCCCGTCAAACTCATCCCGCGTCATCAGGACTTCGTTGGTCCAGGTTTTCCCACCATCGCTGGTTCGAAATATATTGCCGCGGCCACCGATGGCGAAACCGTGCCTGGCATCATCGAAATACAGACCGAGCAAAGGCACGTCCAGCTCAGGGTCGCGGTATTGCGTGGTCCAGGTAACACCCGCGTCGTCGGTGGCAAGGATCACCGCGTCATGCCCGGTCACCCAGCCATGCGTGGCGTCAGCGAAGACGACCGCGGTAAGCGTGGTATCCACCGGCACCGCCGCCTGCTGCCACCGAACACCGTCATCATCGGAATACAGAATAATGCCGCGCTCGCCGACGGCCACGATCCGCTCGCCAACCCGCGTTGCGTCCAACAACAAAGCCTTGACGACCTTGGGCCCGGTGGCTGCTGGCACGGCGTCATCCGCCCACGCACGCGCGGGAACCAGTGTCGCAAGCGACGTAAGCATCGCCAACAGCAGCCCCGCACGCTGGATCCGCTGCATAAACCCGTTCACTCGTAACACGAAATCCCCCTCGGATGCCGCAGGCACACATAAGAACACCCCCTCGGCGGGGGGTGCTGATTCAGACATTTAGTGTTTGGGTTTTATTGTGATCTTCCTGTCCCTCGAACCCAGGCGGTGCCCAAAGATCGAGGCTGCCGGCCTTCCAGTACGGCGGGCCGCGTCACACACGCCCCGCCGCAGCCTGGGTTGGCCCGAATGCCTCCGCGTACGTAACCCTACCGCACGCCCAGTTTGCGCAATCCCGCCGGCGTCATGATGGCCGCGTCAGGCTTGCCCTTGGGCGAGAAATCAGGCGGCAAGGTTCCCTGGCTGGCGCCATGGTTGAAATAGCCATTCACGCCAGCATGCCGGCCCGAGACCAGGTCGGAATGATCGTCGCCCCACCAATGCACCATCGGCACGTTGTAGAAGTTCATCAGGTAGGCCTCGGACACGCGCCACAAGTTGCCCTGTGCATCGTACAAGTCCGCCAATGCCCCAGCCCAGCTGTCCTCGTCCACATAGACCAGGCGATGCGGCCCCAAATGGCGGAAGCCAGGCTTCAGCTTGCCCTCGATTACCCACACGCGGTGCAACTCGTAGCGCTTGAGGTCGGCGTTGATATGGCCCGGGCGCACGATGTCCTTGAACGTGTACTGCGGGTCGGTCAACTTGTAGCTGTTGTAGGGGATATACATCTCCTTACGCACCGGCGGTGACCAGTCGTACCACTCCTCGCCACCGGTCTGGGCGAACAGATTGCGCTGATCAGCGGTACGCAGACCGTCGGAGCCGGTCCCAGGACTATCGTAAAAACCGATCTCCGGCGCCTTGCGTACCCGGCGCTGGCCAGGGATATACAGATAGGCATCGAAATCGACGCTCTGGAAGTAGTTACAGCCGCTGAAGATGGTGCCCGCGCTGCGTGGGGGTGCCAGGTCTTCCTGCGAGAAGCACCACATGGCGCCGCCGTTGCGCTCGAACATATCGCCTGTGGGCTTTTCGGCGCCGGTCAAATACATGGGCTGTAGCCAGCGCTCTTTTTTGACGTGCTCGGCATACGAGCCATCGGTGAAGGCGTTGAAGCCATAGGCAATCGAGGTGAAATACTTACCGAAAAAGTAGAAGGTGTGGTTGTACATGGCCTCGCCCCCATCCTGCGGGATGGGAAAGGGCACGCCCGGCTGGAACAACTCCTGCTTGACGCAGCGCTGGCGTGTGTTGGGGCCACCCGGTGGCGGGTCGCACCAATCGGTGTTGCTCGCATTCCAGATCGAGGCGTCGTACAGCCATTGCGGGTACGAAGCACTGCGACGGCTCGGATAGATATTCAGCTTGAAGGTATCGGGATACTTCTTGAGCATCGCGATAGTGCCGGCAGATAGCTTGTCCTCATGCTGCTGGTAGTTCTGCGCCGTGATGGTGAACAGCACCTGGTCGTCCTTGTAAGGGTCGACGTACCACTTGCCGTCCTCATAGCCGGCCGGCGGCGTCTTGATGCCACCATCCCAGGCCGGGATGGTACCGTCCGCGTTACCAGCCCGGATCGCACCAACCGGTGTCAGTTCCGTGCCTTCAAGGCCAATTCTGGCCGCCTCTTCCGGCGATACTTTCGCCTGCGCCAGCCCGGTCAGACCAGCGCCACTCGCGGCGAGCATCAGGCTCGCCGCGACCTTCATAAACTTCATGCAGGTTCCCCTTGAGAATGCCGATCTTTATCCTGGCGCTACACCGCGCCGATCAGAATGTGTAACTCACGTCGATAGACAGGAAGTCGCGATCGGTCGTACTGACGTTACGCGACCGGGTGGGCCGCCACTGGTCGTTGTCGCCATCGAAGAAGAATGTCTGGTTGATACCCAGCTTCCAACGCAAGGCGTAGTCGAAGGTCACACCCACCGATGCCTGCTTGCGGCCGCCCACGAACAACTGCGCACCACCCAGCTCTGGCGAGGTGCCTTCCACATCCCAACGGAAGGCGGTGTTGAAGTCCATGTTGATACGGTTGAACAGGATGTTGTTATAGGTCAGCCCAGAACGCGCCTGGAAACCCCAGAAATGCCCCGTGATGTCGTCAAAGCGCACGAAACCACCACCAGCGGCGGCGGCAGCGGCGAGTTCACCTGGCGAACCACCCGTTTTCCTATGACCATTCAGGTCGATACCCGGCACGTCATCCACCCAGCCAAACGCCACTTCGCCAATGGTGTTCCACTGGTCGGCGCCCAGCAGCATGGGCATGGGACCCCACAGCCGCTGCGTGGTGAGCTGGATCTGATGGCGCTTGTAGCGCTCGAAGCCCTCGAACTTGCTACCCGGAGTGTAAACATTGCCACTCAGGTCCCCACCCGTGGCACCAACGACCAAGAAGTCAGTGCCCTGGATCGGTGCATTACGCCGATAGCTGTACTCGCCACCCAGCGCCCAGGGACCCACTGTGGTGTTGAAACTTACACCATAACGCTCCACATCCTTGGCGTAATCAAGATAAAAAGTATTGGGAGTCGGGGGACCCATAACGCCCGGCGTGCCGGCTAATGCCGACAGTTGCGGGTTGTGGTCATGCAGATTCTGGTAATACAGCCCAAAGTCGAAACCATTGCCCAGATTCGGTGCGTAGTAGCGCAACGCGAAGCCATACTGACCGCCATAGGACGGAATGTTGTCTCCGGACCGGGGCAGCGGCAGCGCCCCTAGCGCTAGATGACATGTGCCGCCATCTGGGGCCGCACAGATTGGAAAGGGACCGGCCATGGCATTGGCAAAGCCGGCGCCATCGGCAATCGGGTCCAGCGAGGCAAAGAACGCTCCGTACGGATCCGCCTTGACCTCGTCAAAGCCGAACAGCACGAATGCTTCCGCGGTCAGCGCCTCGGTTGCCTGCCATGTGCCGTAGGCCGCCTGCGTACCGACCAGCGCATCCTTGAGCTCCACGCCCGGCGCGCGAATCTTGCTGACGTCAAAGGTGTTGATGTCGTTCAGCGAGCCACCGATGAAGGTGTTCTCACCCCAGGAAATCACCTGCTTGCCCAAGCGCACCGTGAACTGGTCGTTGCTGCCCAGGCGCTTCAGAACATAAGCATCCGTGATGTCACCGTGCTTGATGGCCCGGTTCTCGGACCCCTGTGGCAGCTGGTCATCCTTGCCCAGCGTGGCAAAGTCATAGAAGTAGTTGCCGCGAATGAAGGCGTTCCAGCGATTGCCATTGATCTGCAGGTCGTGCGAGGCCTTGATCACGTGCGAGAACATGTCCCACTTGTGGTCAAACACGGTGCGGTTGCCGTATTGGTTGTTGGTTAGTGGGGACGCCGAATACGGGTACGCCACTGACAGATTGGGGTCGTTCTTTTCAGTTCGGAACTGCATTCCGTAGCCCAGCGTCGTATCGAAGGTCGCGTCGACGCCGTCGAAAAGCTGGAAACTGACCGCCTGGGCGCCGCCTGCTGCGGCAAGCGCCGCCGCGGCCAGCCAGTAACGAGCCGTGCGGGCGCGCGGCCCGGCATGTGTGCATGATTTCATGTCCCCTCCCGGTAACATCAGACTCATGGTTGTCACCGCCCATAATGGATCGGCGAACATCACGTCCGGCTAGGAGGGGTTCGACTTGGCCTACATGACCGGTCGTTCAGCTGGCGCGCCCAGGCAACCTACGGGTTGCCGTCGCGACGCCAAGATGTCTTACCCTGGTTTTCGGGAACCCCCTCCCGCAAACCACCGCCCCCTCTTCGCTCTCCAAAGCGGCGCCGCCATCCGGCCATCCAAGCCTTCTGACAGCACTGCATAAAGCGGAAGCTAACATCGCACAAAAACCCCTGTCAACCGCTTGCCCAAGCTGAAACATCAACGGGCGGCGCAGCCCTGGCAGGCGTCGACCGCAAACAAGGGCTCACACGGTGCGATAATCGGCCCTTCGTTTGTTTGAGTTGCCCACCGCATGGACCCTACCCCCGGGACTCGACCCTGTACCACGTTGGACAACGACGCGGTGCTGCAACTGGCGCGCGACGTGCTGGACACCGAAGCCGACGCCGTGCGCCAACTGGCGTCGCGTCTGGGCGAACCGTTCCTGCATGCCTGCCGACTGTTGCTCGCCTGCCGCGGACGCGTGGTGGTGCTGGGCATGGGCAAGTCCGGGCATATTGGCGGCAAGCTTGCGGCCACGCTCGCCAGCACCGGCACCCCGGCCTTTTTTGTACATCCGGGTGACGCCAGCCACGGTGACCTGGGCATGATCACCGCCCAGGATGTAGTGCTGGCGCTGTCGAATTCCGGCGAAACTAACGAGCTTCTGTTGATTTTGCCGATCATCCGGCGCCTGGGCGCCGGCCTGATCGCCATCACCGGCAGTCCAGACTCGACCCTGGCCCGCGAAGCCGATGTCAACCTCGATGCCAGTGTCGAACGCGAGGCCTGTCCGCTGGGTCTGGCGCCCACCGCCAGCACCACGGCGGCGCTGGCGCTGGGAGATGCGCTGGCGGTGGCTCTGCTGCAGACACGCGGCTTCTCGCGCGACGATTTTTCCCGCAGTCACCCAGGCGGCAAGCTGGGCCGGCGCCTGCTGTTGCACGTCGCGGACGTAATGGTCAGCGGTGAGCGGCTGCCGGCGGTAACTGCTGATGCAACCTTGACCGAGGCCCTGCTTGAAATGACCCGCAAGGGTCTGGGCATGACAGCCATTGTCGACGCCGACGGCCGCGCGCTTGGCATCTTCACCGACGGCGATTTGCGGCGCGCGCTGGAGAAGATGGACAACATCCGGCAGGTGGCGGTTCGCTCGGTGATGACGCCCGGCGGCGTGCGCATTGGCCCGCACGAACTGGCCGTGGAGGCCGCCGAGTTGATGCAGCGCCGACGCGTTAACGCCCTGCTGGTCGAAGACACGGGCGGCCGGCTGCTCGGTGCGCTCAACACGCATACCTTGCTCGCCGTCGGCGTGATCTGACGCGCGGCACCCGATGGAACACCACCCCCCACCCACGGATACGGAACTGCTGGCCCTGGCCGGGAGTATTGAACTGGTGGTTTTTGATGTCGATGGCGTGCTCACCGATGGCCGTCTTTACTTTGGCGCCGACGGCACTGAGTTGAAGGCCTTTCACGTGCGCGATGGCCACGGCATAAAACGGCTGCAGGAAGCCGGCATCAAGGTTGCCGCGCTCAGCGGTCGGCGCTCGGAAGCGGTCATCCGGCGCATGGATGAACTGCGGGTAAACGTGTACCGGCAAGGCTGCCAGCACAAGGACCGCGACCTTATGGACCTGCTGCAACACTTTGGCGTCACCGGGCAGGCCACCGCCTACCTGGGCGATGACGTCATTGACCTGCCGGCCATGCGCCTGGTGGGCCTGCCAGTGGCGGTGGCCGACGCCCACCCCGGGGTCCGGGCCGCGGCACGCTGGATCACCACGCTGGACGGCGGACGCGGCGCCGCGCGTGAATTATGCGATCTGATTGTCGACGCAAAATCGACGACTGAAACGCGGGCTTAGCGCCAGCCCGCACTCGCAAGGCTGCTAAACTTTTTGGCCCTGGCACCCAGGCCCAACCTTAGCTGGCGACATCGCATGTGTTTTTTTTCCAATCGACGCCTGTGGGCAACCCTGTTGCTGTGCCTGACCGCCCCGGTTGTGGCGCTGGATACGGACCGAAAACAACCGATTTATATCGACGCGGACCGGGTCGAACTGGACGAGGCGCAGGGCCTGAACACCTATACCGGCGCGGTTGAGGTGGTGCAAGGATCGATGAAGATCACTTCCGACAGTCTGGTCATTCACACCAACGATCGCAGCCCCATCCGTTACGTGGCTATCGGTAAACCCGCGCGCTATAAACAGCAGCCCAAGCCCAAGCAGGGCGATGTGGTCGCCACCGCCAATCAAATTGAATACCTGGTGGCCGATAAGACATTGCACTTGCGAGGGGATGCGCGGATTACCCGCCAGGGCGACGTATTTCAGGGCGACCAACTGGTGTACGACACCAACCGCGACCTGGTAAGCGGCTCCAGCTCCAACGGCGGGCGCATCCGCATGATCATCCAGCCAAAAGACGACGATTCGAAAGGCACACCGTGAGTCAGCTCACAGCGCACGACTTGCGCAAAACCTATCGTGGCCGCGTGGCCGTGGCCGGCGTTTCGCTTGAAGTCTTGCCGGGCGAGATTGTTGGCCTACTGGGCCCCAATGGCGCGGGCAAGACCACCTGTTTTTACATGATCGTCGGCCTGGAGCAGCCCGATAGTGGCAGCGTCGCCATCGATGGTACCGACGTTACCGAGCTTGGCGTGCCCGACCGGGCACGCCTGGGTCTCGGTTATCTGCCTCAGGAAGCCTCGGTTTTTCGCAAGCTGTCAGTCGAGGACAACCTGCGCGCGATACTCGAAACCCGCCGCGAACTGACCCGCGATGCCCAGGAAAAACGCCTTGAGCGGCTGCTCAGCGAGCTGCACATCGGGCATATCCGCGGCAGTCAGGGAGCGGCCCTGTCAGGCGGCGAACGGCGGCGGGTGGAAATTGCCCGCGCGCTGGTCATCGAGCCACGCTTCATGTTGCTTGACGAACCGTTTGCTGGAGTGGACCCGATCACCGTCATCGACATTCAGCGCATCATCCGTGAACTGGCGGCGCGCGGCATCGGCGTCCTGATCACGGATCACAATGTGCGCGAGACGCTCGGCATTTGTCACCGCGCTTATATCGTCAACGAGGGCGAAGTGCTGGCAGCCGGCTCGCCGGAGCGCATTCTCGACGATGACCGGGTGCGGGCGGTTTATCTGGGCGACGCCTTCCGCTTGTAGTTCCACCGTGCAGGCCTGTGTCTTTGCGGCAGCCGCGCTATGCGGTACGCTTCTTGCTACCTGGAAGCACCCGTCGGCACCCGCATGAAGCAAGGGCTCGAACTTGGCGTCTCGCAGCACCTGGCGCTGACGCCACAGCTGCAGCAAGCAATACGCCTGCTGCAGCTGTCGACGCTCGACTTGCAGCTGGAGATCCGCGAGGCGCTGGACGCCAACCCGCTGCTTGAGGCCGAAGACGACCTGCCCGACCTCATTCCGGACGAGGTGATCCCACCACCCGCAGGCGAACAGCCAGACCGCACGCTGGAGTTCGATGGCGATACCGACATTCCGCAGGAACTCGGTGTGGACGGCAACTGGGAAGACACCTTCATCGACCTGAACGCCGGCAGCGGAGCGGGCAGTCACGACGAGGACGATGGCAGCGACTACAGCTCCGGGGCCTGCAAACCGCAAACCCTGCACGACCTGCTGCTATGGCAACTGGACCTGACGCCGTTCAGCCCCGACGACCGACTCATCGCCGACATCATCATCGACAGTATTCAGCCGGACGGCTATCTCGGCCAGCCGGTGCAGGAGCTGTGCGCCATCGCCAGCAGCGGGCGCAGCGAACCGGTGGACGAAACCGAACTGCTGTCGGTACTGCACCGCATCCAGCATTTCGACCCGGTCGGCGTGGCAGCGCGCGACCTGGCCGAATGTCTGCGCCTGCAACTGGAACAACTCGACGACATTGACCCCGAGCAACGGGATTGGGCGCTGGCGGTCGTCGAGCACGTCGACCTGCTCGGCGAGCACGACTACAAGGCCCTGCAGCGCATCACCGACCTTTCGGCCGAGGCTATCGACGCCGCCGTCCACCTGATCCAGGCACTCAACCCGCGTCCGGGCAACACGCTTGACCAGGAAGAGCCGGAGTACATCGTACCGGACGTGTTGGTACGCAAGGTCAGCGGCAGCTGGCAAGTGGAGCTGAATCCCGCCATCGTGCCCAAACTGCGCGTCAACCAGACCTACGCCGGCATGATCCGTCGCCGTGACAGCAGCGCCGACAACGAGTACCTGAAAAATCGCCTGCAGGAAGCCCGCTGGTTCATCAACAGCCTCAAGAGCCGCAACGACACCCTGCTGCGCGTGGCACGCGCCATCGTGCAACGGCAGATCGCCTTCTTCGAGGAAGGCCCGCAGGCCATGGTGCCGCTGGTGCTGCAGGACATCGCCGACGAACTTGAGCTACATCAATCCACCATTTCGCGCGCCACCAACCGCAAATACATGCACGCCCCGCGCGCCATTTACGAACTGAAGTTCTTTTTCTCCAGCCATGTGTCGACCAGCGACGGCGGCACCGCCTCGGCCACCGCCATCCGGGCGCAAATCCAGGATCTGATTCAGGCCGAGGGCAGCCACCCGCTGAGCGACAACGACCTGGCGGAGCGCCTCCAGCAACAGGGCATCAACGTGGCCCGACGCACGGTGGCCAAGTACCGCGAAAACATGGGCATCCCGTCCACCACCGCGCGGCGCAAGGCGGCCCGGCGCAAGACCTGACGGACGTCATGCAGCCACATCTGATTATTGTCAGCGGCCTGTCCGGCGCCGGTAAATCAACCGCACTGCGGGCGCTCGAGGACCTCGGTTTCTACTGCGTGGACAATCTGCCGATCGCGCTGCTACCGGCGCTGGCGGAAGAGCTCAAACGTAGCCCGAGCCGGGCTGCCGCCCCGGCGGCGGTGGGGATCGATGCACGTAACGTGTCCGATCTGACGGCGTTTCCGGCCATTATCGAAACATTGCGCGGCGGTGGCATGGACTGCCAAGTGTTGTTCTTCACCGCCGACCGGCAGTCGCTGATCAATCGTTTCAACGAAACCCGCCGGCAACACCCCCTCGCGGTGCAGGGCGGGTCAGTCAGCGAAGCGATCGACGCCGAGCAAATGCGCCTCGCGCCAATTGCCGAGCTGGCCGACCGCAGCATTGACAGCTCCGGGCTCAACATCTATCAGTTACGCGCCACCGTGCGCGACCTGCTAAGCCAAGGGCAGCACACGCCCAGGCTGGTATTCCAGTCCTTTGGCTACAAGTTTGGCACCCCGCTGGACGCCGACCTGGTATTCGACATGCGTTGTTTGCCCAATCCGCACTGGGATCCGGCGCTACGCGAGTTCACCGGCCTTGACGATCCGGTGCGCGAGTTCCTCGCGTGCCAAGCCGACGTACAGCAGATGTTTGCCGATATCCGGCAGTTTCTGAGCACCTGGCTGCCTCGCTTCGCTGCCAGCGACCGCAGCCAGTTGACGGTCGCTATCGGCTGCACCGGCGGCCGGCACCGCTCGGTGTACATGGCGACCCGCCTGGGCGAACACTTCAAAGACCAGCGCGACAGTGGCCAGCCGGGCCAGGTACTGGTCCGCCACCGCCAGTTGCCAGCCTGACCGGCAGTTACCTGATCAGCTCAGGGCCTGGGCCAGTTCCTCGCGCTGGATCAGCGCCACACCCTCGCCCCCACGGGCAAGTTCCGCCCAGGTAAACGGCACCTGGGGCAAGCGCCCGACCAGGGCCGGCCAGGTAGCACCCACCTCCAGCACCAACAAGCCACCTGGCGTGAGGTGCTCGACCGCCCCTTCGAGAATGCGCAGCGGGTGCTGTAGCCCCGCGTCGGGCGACAGCAGCGCGAGCTCGGGCTCGTGCCCATACTCGGCCGGCAGACCGATGTGCTCGGCCCGCGCCACATAGGGCGGATTGCTGACGATCAGATCGTAACGCCGCCCCGCCAAGGCACTGTACAGGTCCGATTCCAGCAGGCGCACCCGCTGCCCAAGGCCGTAGCGGTCGACGTTGAGCGCCGCCACTTCCAACGCGCCCTCGCTGATGTCCACTGCATCCACCACTGCGTCGGGAAACGCCAAGGCACACGCAATGGCTATACAACCGCTACCGGTCCCGATATCCAGGATCCGCTCCGGGGAATTCTGGTCCAGCCAGGGGGCGAAGGCCGCCTCAATCAGTTCAGCGATAGGCGAGCGCGGAATCAGCACCCGCCGGTCAACGGCAAATCGCAGCCCGGCGAACCAGGCCTCGCCGGTGAGATACGGTGCCGGCATGCGCTCGTTGATGCGTCGGCGCAGCAAGGCGATAACCGCCGCGCGTTCGTCAGCCGTCAAGGCTGCATCCAGAAACTCCGGCGCCAGCGGTAACTCGAGGTGCAGGGCATGCGCCAACAGCACCGCGGCCTCGTCTTCGGCCCCGGCCGTGCCGTGACCGAAAAACAGGCCGGCGGCGCCAAACCGACTGCTACCCCAACGCAAAAAATCCCGCAGTGTACGAAGAGAATCCACGGTGGCCTTAGTTTTAGACGGGCTGGCGACGGGCCACAGGGCGCTGCGGCGTGCGGCGCCGGGCCGGCAGTAAGCGGGCGGCCAATAGTAGCCCAAACACCGCCAGGTAGATGGCCGGTTCGGCCGTGTCGACCTTGACCTTCCACCAAAAATGCAACACGGCGAGCCCGGTGGCGGCATAGACCAGCCGATGCAGCGTCTGCCAGCGGCGGGCGCCCAGTCGGCGCACAGCGGCATCGAACGAGGTTGCTACAAGCGGCAGCAGCAGCAGGGCCGCTGCCATGCCAGCGGTAATGAACGGCCGCTTGATCACATCCTGCACGATCAGCGACAGCGCCAGTCCCTGGTCGAGCACTGCATAGACCAGCAAATGCATCAAGGCATAGGCGGCCGCGGACAGCCCAAGCAGGCGCCGATGGCGCAACAAACCGTTCCAGCCAGTCAGGCGCCGCAGCGGCGTGGCGGCAAGCGTCAGCAGCAACAAGCGCAGCGCCCACTGGCCGAGTTCAAGTGTCAGTTCCTCTACCGGATTGGCACCGAGCCGATTCTGCACCACGCGCAGCAACAAAATCAGCGCCGGAGTCAGCACCAATACCCACAGGGCAGCCAGCCACATTCTGGTTGTGGTTACGCCCCGCAACACCGGTCAGTAATCCCGGCTCAGATCCATGCCCGCGTACAGGCTGGCCACTTCCTCGGCATAGCCGTTGAACGGCAAGGTGGGCCGGCGCGCCGTGAACAGCCCCTCTCCCAGACGTCGCTCGCGCGCCTGCGACCAACGCGGGTGGTCGACTGCTGGGTTCACATTGGCGTAAAACCCGTACTCCCGAGGTGCAACAACGTTCCAGGCGGTTTTCGGCTGCTGCTCGGTAAAACGTATGCGCACAATCGATTTCACACTCTTGAAGCCATATTTCCAGGGCACCACCAGCCGCAGCGGCGCGCCGTTCTGGTTGGGCAGCAGATCGCCGTACACGCCCACCGCCAGCAAGCTGAGCGGGTGCATGGCCTCGTCCAGGCGCAGTCCCTCAACATACGGCCAGGGCAGTACATCGCGACGCTGTCCCGGCATTTGCTCGGGGTCGTGCAAAGTAGTGAACTCAACGTACTTGGCCGATCCGAGTGGCTCGACCCGGCGCAGCACATCGGCAAGGGGCAGCCCAACCCAGGGAATCACCATCGACCAGCCCTCCACGCAGCGCAGACGGTAGATGCGCTCCTCAAGCTGCTGCGGCTTCAGCAACTCATCGATATCCAGAGTCAGCGGATTGGCCACCGCGCCGTCGATCACCACCTGCCACGGTCGCGGCCGCAAACTGTGGGCGTGCGCGGCCGGGTCGGCCTTGTCGGTACCAAACTCGTAAAAATTGTTATAGCCCGTCACAAATTCGTGCGGCGTCAGCGCCTCATCGGTGCCAAACCCGCCGCGCGGAACATTTGCGAACACACCCCCTGCCGGGGCAACAGCCCGCGACCGGACGGGTAATAGCGAGCCGACCACAAGCCCGGCGCCGGCATGCAACAAGCGACGGCGCGCCTCATAAACCGGACGCGGTGTCACCGCCGAGGCCCCCAGAATCCAGGATTTCACGCGTCTCATCCTCCGCCTCCAGTACAGCATCTGTTACCGCTTAGACGCCACGCGTGACGACATTGTTACGGCAGTCCTCCCATGCTTGACGATACCGCTAAATTATGTAGTCTTAAACATGCCTGTTATTCACCGCACTGATTACTCAGGCATTTGATTAAATACTTATCCAAATCTCAGGGAGAAGCCAAATGACTTTTATCTCACGCACCGTACTTGCCTTGTCCTTGGCGCTCGGCGCCGGCATCGCCACAGGCGCAACGGTGGACATCAACTGTGCCGACGCGGCAGCGCTGGCCGCTGGCCTGAACGGTGTTGGTGATGCCAAAGCCCAGGCCATCATCACGCACCGTGCCGAGATGGGCCTGTTCAAAACCGCGGATGATCTCGCAGCTGTCAAAGGCATTGGCGCCAAAACGGTCGAAGCCAACCGCGCCAATATCACCGTCAGCGAGAGCTGCGAGGCTCCCGCGCCCCAGTAAGTTAGAAGGTTTTTTGCGTTGGCTGGCCAGTCGCCGGGGACTGGCCAGCGTTTCTTCACGGCCGAAGTGACGCGCGCGGACCACATCCATACGCCCGCGAGAAACGGAATGACAAAAACGGGACGCGAGGGCGTGAAGACGCGCGGTGCGCGCGCAATCGGTAGCCTATTCAAGATTTGGTGGGCCGTCAGGGAATCGAACCCTGGACACGCGGATTAAAAGTCCGCTGCTCTACCGACTGAGCTAACGGCCCGGCGGAACAAAACGCTCCCTCAGGCGGAAAAGTAAACCGTAGGATCGGGCACGCCGGCGGCGCTGAATCCCTGTGCCCGTAAATGGCAGGCGTCGCACTGGCCACAAGCGCGGCCGAGCGGGTCGGCATTATAACAAGACACAGTCAGCCCATAATCGACGCCCAGTTCCAGCCCGCGGCGGATGATGTCGGCCTTGGCAAGGTGTAGCAACGGCGCTTCGATACGGGGGGCATGGCCTTCCACGCCCGCCCGGGTGGCGACCGCAGCCAGGGCCCGAAACGCGTCGATGTAGGCCGGCCTACAGTCTGGATAGCCAGAGTAGTCAACGGCGTTCACGCCAACAAAGCTCGCCTGTGCCGCCAGCACCTCGGCATAGCCGAGCGCGATTGCCAGAAACACCGTGTTGCGCGCCGGCACGTAGGTGATGGGGATGCCGGCACTGGGCGCGGACGGCACCGCGATGCTGCTGTCGGTGAGCGCCGAGCCGCCGATGGCGTCCAGATTCACCGACACCGTTCGCTGGCTCAACGCGCCGCCCGCCACCGCCACCCGCGCCGCTGCGACAAGTTCCGCGCCGTGTCGCTGGCCATAGTTAATGCTCAGCGCGTGGCAGTCGTAGCCTTCCGCGCGGGCCATCGCGAGCACCGTCGCGGAATCGAGCCCACCGGATAGCAGGACGACGGCTGGTCGTGTCATCGCCCGGGCACCTCGCCCCACAGAAGCTTGTGCAATTGCAGCTGCAAGCGGTACGACAGGCGATCGGCCAGCATCCAGTCGGCGAGCCTGGCAGCCTCAAGCGCACCATGCACCGGTGACAGCAGCACCGTGACCCGCTCGCCCAGCCGGTACTGCGCGGCGGTGGCAACCGCCCAGTCATAGTCGGCGCGATCCGCCAACACGAACTTCACCTGGTCCCCAGGTTTCAAGTGTTCGACGTTGGTGTACCGATTACGGGCACATTCGCCGGATGCGGGTGTCTTCAGGTCCAACACCAGCACCACCCGCCGATCGACTTCAGCCACATCCAGCGCGCCGCTGGTCTCCAGCGATACCTGATAGCCGGCATCGCACAGGGCCGTCAGCAAATCGAGACACCCGGCCTGGGCCAGTGGCTCACCGCCGGTCACGGTCACGTGCGAGGCGCCGAAACCTCTTACCTGGGTCATGATTGCGGCAAGCTCCAGATACTCGCCACCGCTGAACGCGTAGGCGGTGTCGCAGTAACCGCAACGTAGCGGGCAGCCGGTTAAGCGCACAAACGCCGTCGGGACGCCGGCCGTCAGGCCCTCGCCCTGAATCGAGTGAAAGATTTCGGTGATCTTCAGCCGCACCGCTGGCGGCACGGCCTGCGGAGCATGGGTTCCCTGTAGCATTGCCGGTCGGCCGCGGAGCGGCTCAGACGCCCTCTTCCTGCATTCGACGCAGGCGGTTTTCGGCCAGGCGCGCCGCCGGGCTGTTAGGCCAGGTGGTTTTCAAGCTGTCCAGTGTCTGACGGGCCGCAGCAAACTCGCGCCGTTCGTACTGAATGTAACCAACCTTCAGCAAGGCATCAGCCGCTTTGGGTGATTGTGGGTACTCGGCCGCCACGCGCTGGAACTCCGCCAAGGCGCGATCGAACTGCCGGGTGACGTAATACGCCTCGCCAATCCAGTACTGGGCGTTATCCGACAGAGCACCGCCCGGATACTGCGACAGTTGCGCCTGAAATCCTGTGATGGCCTCGTCGTAACGCCCGATTCTGAGCAGGTCCGAGGCGGCTCTGTAGGCTTCCTGTTCGCCAGCGTTGACGCCGGGTGCCACGGCGACCACCGCCGGTCCCGGTTGCGGTACCGGCGGCATGATCTCCTGCCCCTGGGTTGAAGCCGGCGCATCGATCGGACGCTCCACCGGAGCCGCATCAGCTGCGGGTGGCGCCGGCGGTGTGACCTCGCTGCCGGCGGCGAGCTGCGGGGAGGATGGTTGCGCAGCGGGGGGCGCAGTACCTGTTTGCGGCGACCTGGGGACAGCCGTCCCGCCCGACTCCAGTGCGCTCAAACGACCATCGAGATCCAGATAAAACTCGCGCTGCCGCTTCTGCAGTTGCTGCACCTGGTTGGCACTCTCTTCCACCATGCCGCGCAGCTGGCGCAATTCCGCCTGCATCTGCTGCAGCTGGATGACCAGCTGCGCCTGGCTTTGGCTGCCGCCACTACTGGCCGCCCCGAGCGCCTGCTCCACCGCGCTCAAGCGCTGGTCGAAATCCATGGCGCGGGGCGCGGCCGTCGCCCCACCGGCCATGATCAATAACAGGGTAAAGGCACCGCCGCTGCGGCCGGAACATAAGCGCATCCGCACTTACCGGGCCGTGTAAACGATTTCCACACGACGATTTTGCGACCAGCAGCTTTCGTCATGGCAATCGCTGGCGGGTTTTTCCTCACCATAACTGACA
>CAZZHF010000004.1:0-25454 GCA_964653545.1 uncultured Gammaproteobacteria bacterium
GCCGAGCGCCTTGTGCAGCGCCTGGCCCAGGGTGATGCCGACGTCCTCCACCGTGTGGTGGCCGTCGATGTGCAGATCGCCCCTCGCTTCGATGCTAAGGTCGAGCAGACCGTGACGGGCCACCTGTTCCAGCATGTGATCCAGGAACGGCAGCCCGCTGGCAAGCTTCACCACGCCGCTACCGTCGAGGCTCAATTGGACCCGGATGTCGGTCTCGCGGGTGGTGCGCCGGATGTCGGCGCTGCGCTGGCTACTCATGCCCGTGTCAGTTTTCTAGTTGCGTCCGCAAGGCCGTCACGAGGGCTCGGTTCTCGGCCGCCGTACCCACTGTCAGCCGCAGGCAGTCGGCCAGCAAGGGGTGGCTACCGTGAACGTTCTTGACCAGTATACCGGCCTCACGCAGCGCACCGTGCACCCGCAACGCCTGGCCCGGCGACAGGCGCAATAAAACAAAATTGGTGTCGCTCGGGTAAACGGTCGCGCTGGGGATGCCCGCCAGGGCCTGCAACAGCACAGCGCGATCCTCGCGAATGCGCGCCGCCTCCCCCGCCAGGCGGTCAGCGTGTTCAAGCGCAAACTGCGCAGAGATCTGTGTCAGGCTGCTGATGTTGTAGGGCAGACGTGCTTTGTCGAATTCACGCAACCAGTCGCGATGGCCAATCAGGTATCCCAGACGCAGACCGGCCAATCCCACCTTGGACAGCGTACGCAGCACCAATAACTGATCGAATTCAAGCAGCCACGGCAACACGCTGCGCCCGGCAAACGGGAAATAGGCTTCGTCCACCACGACCAGCCCAGGCGCCGCTGCGATGAGCGCGCGCAGATCAGCGGCGGCAAACAGGTTCGCTGTCGGGTTGTTCGGGCAGGACAGATACGTCAATGCCGGGCGATGCTGCTGCATCGCCGCCAGCATCGCCGGCACATCCAGCCCAAAATCGGCCCGCAGCGGGACTTCCACCACTTCCAGCCCCAGCACACGTGCGATCAAGCCATACATGGAGAAGCTCGGTGCCGGCAGCAACACACTGGCCGCCGGCCGCGCCAGACAAATATCCAGCAGCTGGATCAGCTCGTCCGAGCCATTCCCGAGCAACAGTCCAAAACCCGGCGGTACGCCAGCCTGGCGGGCCAGGGCCGCGGCCAGTTCGTCTGCCTGGGGCAGTGGGTAGCGGTTCAACTGCACCCCACGCAGGCGCTCCAGCCACGGCGCTTCCAAATCACCCGGCCAAGGATGCGGGTTCTCCATCGCATCCAGCTTGAGCAGTCCGGTTGCCGGCGGCACGTGATAGGCATTCAGCGCGCGAATCTGCGGCCGAACCAGGTCCTCGATTCGCTCAGCGCGCGATCGCGTATTCATTCCGCCGCCAGGCGACATTCGGCGGAACGGGCGTGTGCGGTCAGTCCTTCGCCACGGGCCAACTCGGCTGCCAGCGGCGCCAGTGTTCCGGCCCCGGCCGCGCTCAGCGCGATCAGGCTGCTGCGCTTCTGGAAGTCATAGACGCCCAATGGTGAACTGAAGCGGGCGGTACGCGCCGTCGGCAGCACGTGATTCGGGCCAGCGCAGTAATCGCCGATCGCCTCGGGCGAATGGCCGCCCATGAAGATGGCCCCAGCGTGGCGTATATGTGGCAACAAGGCCGCCGGATCGGCGACCGCAAGCTCCAGGTGCTCGGGCGCCAGCGTGCTGGCGAGCGTGGCCGCTTCGATCAGGTCACGGGTTCGAATCAGCGCGCCATGGCGTTCGAGCGCCGCCTCCACAATCGCGCGCCGTTCAAGGGTCCCCAGCAAAGCCGCCACACGTTCCGTCACACGCTCCAGCAAGGCAAGGTCGGGCGACAGCAGGATCGCGCGCGCCTGCTGGTCGTGTTCGGCCTGTGCGAACAGGTCGTACACCAGCCAGTCAGCTGGCACGCTCCCATCCGCCACGATCACCACCTCCGACGGACCGGCGATCATGTCGATGCCCACGGTACCGAACACCAGGCGCTTGGCCGCCGCCACGTAGCGATTGCCGGGGCCGACAATCTTGTCAACGGCTGGCACCGTGGCGGTGCCATAGGCCAGCGCCGCCACCGCCTGCGCGCCACCGACGCGAAACACCCGGTCAACGCCGGCGATACGTGCCGCCGCCAGCACCAGCGGATTGTCCACGCCATCGGGCGTCGGCGAGACCATGATGATTTCCCGAACGCCCGCCACTTTTGCCGGGATGACGTTCATCAGCACGCTCGACGGATAGGCCGCTGTGCCCCCGGGCACGTATACACCGACGCGCTCAAGTGGCGTTACCCGCTGACCGAGCACGCTGCCGTCGGCTTCCGTGTAATCCCAGGAGCCGGCCAGCTGGTGCTGATGGTAGGCACGCAGGCGTTCGGCAGCGCCATTCAGTGCCGCGTGCTGCGCCGGCGTGATGGCGGCCAGCGCCGCATCCAGGTCCGCGGCTGGCACTTCGAACCCGACCGGCTCGCCCGGCACCCACCGATCGAGCTTCAGTGTGTAGTCCAACAAAGCCGCGTCACCGCGCTCGCGCACGGCGTTCACGATCGCCTGCACCGATGCCTGCAGATCTGGATCCTCGGCAGCGGCAGTGGCTTGCAGGGCATTGAAAGCGGCCTCGAAATCGGCCGCCTGGCTGTCAAGCCGGCGCATCGGCCACCTGCCGGGTCACGGCCTCCAGCTCGCGGATGAGCCGCTGCAGCGCGGTTTGCTTGAGCTTCATCGAGGCGCGGTTCACCACCAGTCGCGAGCTGATGTCAGCGATCAGCGCCAGCGGCTCCAGACCGTTCGCGCGCAGGGTACTGCCGGTATCGACCAGATCGACGATACAGTCGGCCAGTCCCACCAGCGGCGCGAGCTCCATCGACCCGTACAGCTTGATCGGCTCCACCTGGACCCCGCGCTCGGCGTAATACCGCTGCGTCACGTTGACGTATTTGGTGGCCACGCGCAGACGACCGCCTGGCAGCTGCACCCCCGCGCGGCCGGCCACCATCAGCCGGCACCGGGCAATACCAAGATCCAGCGGCTCGTAAAGGCCTTCGCCGCCGTGTTCCATCAGCACGTCCTTGCCGGCAATACCAGCATCCGCGGCGCCGTAAGCCACATAGGTCGGCACATCAGTGGCACGGATGATGATGATTTGCACGCCCGGGGCACTGGTGTCGACGATCAGTCGGCGCCCGACCTCCCCGACCGGCGCGATGCCTATGCTCGCCAGCAACGGCAGCGTCTGTTCGAGAATGCGGCCCTTGGACACTGCGATGCGCAAGCCATCCATCGCTAGGTCCTCACGCCGCGCGCCGATCGGGCACACGCCGGATGTCGGCGCCCAGCTGCGCCAGCTTCTCCTCGATGCACTCGTAGCCGCGATCAATGTGATAGATGCGACTGACGTGGGTTTCACCCCGCGCGACCAGCCCGGCCAGCACCAGCGACGCCGAAGCGCGCAGATCCGTCGCCATGACCGGCGCCGCCTTCAGGGACTCAACACCACGAATAAACGCCGTCGAGCCCTCCAGGCGGACATCGGCGCCCATGCGTTGCAGCTCCGGTACGTGCATGAAGCGGTTCTCGAAAATGGTCTCGGTGACGGTAGCGGCCCCCAGGGCCACCATGTTCAGCACCATGAACTGGGCTTGCATATCGGTCGGCATGCCGGGGAAGGGCGCCGTCCGCAGACTGACCGCGCGAGGCCGGTTCCCACCCATGTCCAGGCTGATCCAGTCGACGCCTGTTTCAATTTGCGCCCCTGCATCGCGCAGCTTTTGCAGTACGATTTCGAGCAGTTCTGCCCGGGTATCCTTGAGCTTGACACAGCCGCCCGTCAGCGCCGCCGCCACCAGATAGGTTCCGGTCTCAATGCGGTCCGGCACCACCCTGTGGTGGGCGCCGGACAGGTTCGTTCGACCCTCGATGATGAGCCGATCCGTGCCCACACCCTCGATGTGCGCGCCCATGGCACTCAGACACACCGCCAGGTCAGTCACCTCGGGCTCACGGGCCGCGTTTTCGATGATGCTGGTGCCGTCGGCCAGCGTCGCTGCCATCATCAGGTTCTCGGTTGCCGTCACCGACACCAGGTCCATCACAATGTGTGCGCCGCGCAGACGCCCGGCCCTGGCCTTGACGTAACCGTCTTCCACACGAATGTCGGCGCCCATGGCTGCCAGGCCGTCCAGGTGCAGATTAACCGGCCGCTGGCCGATTGCGCAGCCACCGGGCAAAGACACTTCCGCCTGACCAAAACGCGCCAGTAACGGGCCCAACACCAGGATCGAGGCACGCATGGTCTTTACCAGCTCGTAGGGAGCAAAGTAATTGTTCATGGTGCGCGGATCGACTTCGACCTGCATCTGCTCGTCCACCGACAGCGAGGCACCCATGCGGCCGAGCAGCTCCAGGGTGGTGGTGATGTCGTGCAGATGCGGCACGTTACTGATGGTCATCGGGCCATCGGCCAGCAAGGTTGCTGCCATGATGGGCAGAGCGGCGTTCTTGGCGCCGGAAATACGAATCTCGCCGCTTAGGCGTGCTCCGCCCTGGACAATCAGTTTTTCCACAATGTGTCCAGAGGCGTGCGCTGCAGGCACCGGCCGTGGGCCGGCGGGCGAATCAACCCTTCAAGGCATCCAGCAGTTCTTGCAGTTCGCCGCTCTCGTACAGCGACTGCACAATGTCACAACCGCCGACGAACTCGCCGCCCACATACAACTGCGGCACGGTCGGCCAATTGGAGAAGGCTTTGATGCCCTGGCGCACGGCGTCGTCGGCCAGTACGTTGACTGTCTCGAACTCGGCGCCACAGGCTTCCAGAATCTGCACCGTGCGGCCCGAAAAACCGCACTGCGGGAAGCGCCGGTCGCCCTTCATGAACAACACGACCGGTACGGCATTGACAAAACGATCGATCTTTTCCGTCACATCCATGGGATTGACCTCGCGTGGGGGTGGAGGCTTAACGCTGTTCCCATGCCGCCCGGGTCAGCGTGCGCAGGGACAGGGCGTGGATGGCATCATCGTGCATCTGCCCGGCCAGGGCCTGATAGACCAGCTGGTGCTGCTGCACCAGGCGCTTGCCGGCAAACGCATCGCATACCACCAGCGCCTCGAAATGGCGACCGTCACCCTGCACCGTGGCCACCGAATCTGGCAACCCTTGTTCAATGAGCTTTTTGATGATGTCTGGATCCATGACGGCAACCGGCAGGGTGAAAAACTGGCCCTAGCCACGCAGCTTGTAGCCGCGCGCCAGAAGCCGGAGGCAAAGTATACACAAGGCAGCGTTGGCGCCGATCATCACGGCTGCGCTGAACCACGGCGAAACGTCAGAATGGCCGAAAAATCCATACCGAAATCCGTCGATCAGATAAAAAAACGGATTCACCCGCGACAAGGTCTGCCAGGCCACCGGCAAGCTGTGAATGGAGTAGAAAACGCCACTCAGATAGGTCAGCGGCAGGATCACGAAATTCTGCACCGTTGCGACCTGGTCGAACTTGTCGGCCCAGATCCCCACCAACAGGCCACAGGTCGCCAGCAACATGCCACCGAGCAGGCCGAACAGCAGTAGCAATACCGGGCTTGCCACGTCCATGTGCAGATAAAGCAACGCCACCAGGTACACGCCGATGCTCACGATGAGCGCTCGCACCAGTGCGGCGCCCACAAAACCCAGGTAGAACTCCAAATGGGACAGTGGCGCCAGCAGCACAAATACGATATTGCCGGTGACCTTCGAGAAAATAAGGCTCGACGAGGTATTGGCGAACGTGTTCTGGATGATGGTCATCATCATCAGCCCGGGCACCAGAAACTGCGGATAGCTGACACCCGGATACACGTCGACACGCCCGGCCAGGGCATGCGAAAAAATGAACAGATACAGCATCGCGCTGACCACCGGCGCCGCTACTGTCTGCATAAACACAACCATGAACCGCTTCACCTCCTTGGCGAACAGCGTCCACAGCCCCAGCCAGTTCTGGATCATGCCGCGTCGGTAAGGCGATGACCGGAGGTCAGTGCCAGGAACACATGTTCCAGGGTCTGCTCCTTGCTGGTGATCTCGAGTACCGACAAGCCAGCGGTATGCAGCGCCGTGAGCACGTGCGAAAGAGCATCGGTGTCGCGTTCAACGCGCAGCACCAACCAGCCCTGATCGCGTGAGACCAGGCAGGCATTGACTTCGGGCGGCAGAGCCGCCGGCTCATTCGCCAGGCGTATGTGCACCTGATACCACGGCAGGCGCGCCAGCAAGCCGCGCTTGTCGTCGAGCGCCACCACGGCACCATGACTCATGATGGCAATGCGGTCACACAGTGCCTCGGCCTCTTCAAGATAGTGGGTGGTCAGCACGATCGTCATGCCCTCCGCGTGCAAGCGCTGCGCGAAGGCCCACAGCGTTTGCCGCAGCTCGACATCGACCCCGGCGGTGGGCTCGTCCAGCACCAACACCCGCGGCTTGTGCACCAGTGCCTGCGCGATCAACACCCGCCGCTTCATGCCTCCCGACAGGTCACGCATGTTGGCGCCGGCCTTGTCCGCCAGGCCCAGCGCGCCCAGCAGTTCGTCTATCCAGGCCTTGTGTCGGCGCGCCAGGCCGTAATACCCCGCCTGGATGCGCAAGAAATCGCGCACTTCGAAGAACGGATCGAACACCAGTTCCTGTGGCACCACGCCAAGTATCCGGCGCGCGGCCAAGGCATCCTGCTGTACGTCATGACCAAGCACCGCAGCGTGACCGGCGTCCGGCCGGGTCAGCCCGGCGAGAATGTTGATCAGCGTGGACTTGCCGGCTCCATTTGGTCCCAGAAGGCCAAAGAACTCGCCCGGCTGCACCTCGAGATCCACCCCGCGCAGAGCGTGCACGGATCCGAAATGCTTGTGCAGTTGCTTGACGGCGATAGCCGCCGTCATGACATCGCCAGTGTGGCGTCGATCTGATCGAGCTCGCTGACCGTGCCCAGGCTGCGCAGTGCCGGCGGTATCTGGCTGAACTGCACGGTAACGCCGTGTTCCAGCCCCATGCGAAGCCATTCCACCAGCAAGGCCAAGGCCGCGCTATCCACGGCGGTGACGCCGGACAACTCAAAAGTTAGCCGCGACCGGGCCGTGAACAACGCTGCGCTGGCCGCAAGCTGAGCGCTCACGGTCGAGAAAGTGAGCGGACCAACCAGACACACCTTGCCGTCGGCGTCGACGTTCATCATCGGGGGCGTCAGGAATTGGCGCTGCGGTTGCGCTTTGCCAGTTGCTTGAGCAAGCCGTCCATGCCGTCGCGCTTGATGATGGCCGAGTACTCGGAGCGGTAGGTCACCACCAGGCTCACGTTCTCGATGATCACGTCGTACACCTTCCACTCGCCACTGCGATTGGTAAGCAGATAATCAACGCTGACCGTGGGCCCATCCGGGCGGATGATTTCAGTCCGCACCGTGACCCGGTCGGCCCCGGCCGGCGCCTGCACCGGCAGGAATTTCAACACCTCGCTGTCGTACTGGCGTAACGCCGTGCCGTAGGTGCGCAAAAGAAGGTCGGAAAACTCGCCAACGAACTGCTCGCGCTGGGCCGGTGTGGCGGTGCGCCAGTTCGCCCCCAACACCCACTGCGCGGTGCGCTCGCGGTCCAGACGCGGGAATACGACCTCGCGCACCAGCGAAAACAGCGCATGGTCGTCCTGGTAACGCGCCGGCTCGGTGCGCAAATCGTTCAGCACCCGCTCCGCGGTTTCACGAATCACACTGGCCGGATCCGCCTGCGCGGGCTGTGCAGGCGTCGCCAGCGCTAAACCGGCCAGTAGAAAACCTGCCGCCAAAAGCGTCAAACCTTTCACGTTCACGGTCGTCACTCCTCACTACCCTTGCTGGCCTGCCCGTAGAGGAACTGGCCTATGAGTTGTTCAATCACCAGCGCCGACTGCGTGATCTCGATTTCATCGCCATCCTTGAGCGCGTCGGGCGCGCCGCCCGGGTCAAGACCGATGAACTGTTCGCCGATCAGACCCGCGGTCCGCACGCTGGCCACCGTATCCTGCGGCAGCGTGTTGTATCGAGCAGTTATCGCCAGCTTTACCACCGCCTTGAACTGCTCCATGTCGAAGTCGATGGCCGCGACCCGCCCGACCCGTACGCCGGCAATCGTCACCGGTGCCCGCACGCGCAGGCTGCCGATGTTGTCGAATCGTGCCACTACGGTGTATGCCTCACCGTCGCGATACTCGGCCAGATTACTGGCACGCACCGACAGGAAAGCCAGCGCCGCCAGGCCCAGCGCCACAAACAAACCAACCCACAACTCGACTGTGCGATCTTGCATGAAACCGGGTTCTCCTCAAGGTTCGCCAAACATCAGCGCGGTGAGCAGGAAGTCGGCGCCAAGCACCGCCAGCGAAGCGGTTACCACGGTACGTGTGGTGGCCCGACCAACACCTTCCGCTGTCGGCACCGCATCGAAACCCTCGAACACGGCAATCCAGCTCACGACGGCACCGAACACCACACTCTTGATCACGCCGTTCAGAATGTCGTCGTAAAAATCGACACCGGCTTCCATGTGTGCCCAGTACGGCGCCGGGTCCAGACCCAGCAGCTTCACGCCAACCAGGTAACCGCCAACAATGCCCACGGCGCTGAACGTCGCCGCCAGCAACGGCAGACTGATGAAGCCCGCCAGCCAGCGCGGCGCCAGCACCCGCCGAAACGGGTCCACCGCCATCATCTCCAACGCCGAAAGCTGTTCGGTCGCTTTCATGAGGCCAATCTCTGCTGTCAGCGCCGACCCGGCGCGACCGGCAAACAGCAAGGCACTGAGCACCGGCCCCAGCTCGCGCACCAGTGACAGCGCCACGAGAATGCCAAGGCTGCTCTCGGAGCCAAAATCGACCAGCGTATTGTAGCCCTGCAGCCCCAGCACCATGCCCACGAATAAACCCGACACCAGAATGATGACCAGCGACAGCACGCCGACGCTGAACACCTGCTGCGCCAACCGATAAGGCGTCAGGAACTGCGCCGGCACCGCCGCCAGCAGGCGTCCCAGGAACAGCCCTGCTCGACCCAGACGCGCCAGGCTCTCCAACACGCGGGCACCGAGGTTCGCCAAGAACTCCCTCATGGCGTGCCCGCCAACAGGTCGTCGCGATAATCCGCCGCCGGGTAGTGAAAGTGCACCGGGCCATCGGCTTCGCCGTTCAGGAACTGATGCACCATCGGATCCTCGGAGGCCTGTAGATCCTGCGGCGTGCCGTGGCCGATGACCTTGCCCTGGGCAATGACATAGGCGTAGTCGGCGATACGGCAAGTCTCTTTGATGTCATGCGACACCACCAGGCTGGTCAGTCCCAAGGCGTGGTTCAGGGACGAGATCAGGCGGGTCAGGATGCCCATGGAAATCGGATCCTGACCCGTGAATGGCTCGTCATAGAGAATCAGCATCGGGTCCAGTGCGATCGCTCGCGCCAAGGCCACCCGGCGTGCCATACCACCGGACAGTTCGCTCGCCATCAGGTCGCGCGCCCCGCGCAGCCCCACCGCCTGCAGCTTCATCAGCACCAGCGACCGCAACAGCGCCGGCGACAGGTTGCTGTGCTCCCGGACCGGGTAGGCTACGTTGTCAAAGACGTTCAGGTCCGTCAGCAACGCGCCGCTCTGGAACAACATGCCCATCTGCTTGCGCAGGGCGTACAGTTCGGCGCGGGACAGGGTGGTAACCTCTTGTCCAGCGACGGTGATGGAGCCGGCCTGCGGTCGCAACACGCCGGAAATGAGCTTCAGGAGCGTGGTTTTTCCGGTCCCGCTTGGCCCCATCACGGCGGTAATCTTGCCGCGCGGAATGTCGAGGTCAATGCGGTCGAAAATGACCCGCGCGCCGCGTCGAAAACACAGGCCCCTCACCTCGATCAGCGACTCGCCTGCGGCACGCGTAACGTCCGCGTCGGACCTATCGTTTATGTTGTTCATGAAGCGGTGCTGTCTGCGGGGCGGGCAAGTCTCGGTCGAGCATCAACGCAGTGTCAACCCGCAGTAGTCTTGTACCGCGCCTGTACTGGCGCTGATGTGCCTGTATGCCTGTTTCAGCGGAGCCCACGTGACCGATCACCCAGCCCAGTCTGCCCCGGCACTCGATCCCTTGCCGGTATCGGCGCGGGAGGCCGTCGCCGACGCCTTGCACGGGTTACTTGAATACCCCGCGCTGGCAGCGCTATCCACCCGAGGCCGCTGGCTAGCCGCAGCACCCCGCGTACTGGCGGCCAGCGAGTTCGTCACCGAATTGTGCCTGGCCCGGCCCCAATTGCTGGCCGAGCTGCTGGACACCGATCGGCTGGAGTCCGCTGCCAACGGCACAGCCGTTTACGCCTCGGTCCAGGCAGGCCTGGCGCAGGTCGAAGACGAAGCTGAGCTGCGCCAGCGGCTGCGGCTGTTGCGTGGCCGCGAAATGTTGCGCATCGCCTGGCGCGATCTTGCCGGCTGGGCGGATCTGGACGAAACCCTTGCCGCCCTGTCGGCGCTGGCCGATGCCTGCATCCACGGCGCACTTGCCTGGCTTTACCGCTGGCAGCTGGAGCAGCCAGGCCCGCCTCAAGACGCTCGTGGACAGGCGGTCGAGCTGGTGGTGCTCGGCATGGGTAAGCTCGGCGGCCAGGAGCTGAATTTTTCCTCCGATGTCGACTTGATCTTCGCCTTCGAGCATGCCGGTGTTTGCCAGGGTCCGGGCGAAATCAGTAACGAGGAGTTTTTCCTGCGCCTGGCCAGGCGTCTGGTCAGCGTGCTTGATGAGGTCGATGCCTCAGGCCGGGTATTCCGCGTGGACGTGCGTTTACGCCCGTTTGGCACTAGCGGGCCGCTCGCGGTTTCCTTCGACGCCGCGGAGGACTACTACCAGAACCACGGCCGCGACTGGGAGCGCTATGCCCTGATCAAGGCCCGTCCGGTCGCTGGCGATCTTGCCGCGGGCGAGCGCCTGCTGCAGCGGCTGCGTCCGTTTGTATTCCGCCGCTACCTCGACTTCGGCGCCATCGACGCGCTGCGCGCCATGAAGGCCCTGATCGTCGAACAGGTTCGCCGCGAATCACTGCATGAGAACATCAAGCTGGGTGCCGGCGGCATCCGTGAAATCGAGTTCATCGGTCAGATGCACCAGCTGATCCGCGGCGGGCGCGAGCCGGACCTGCGCTGCCGCGGTATCCGGCAAGTGCTGAGCCTGCTTGGGGCACGCGGCCAGCTGCCGGCCACGACGGTCGACGAGCTGCACGCCGCCTACGCTTTCCTGCGGCGGCTAGAAAATCGTCTGCAAATGCAGCAGGACCGCCAGACTCACGAGATTCCGGCGGATCCGGTCGCCCGTGACCGTCTGGCGCTGGCCATGGATTATCCCGACTGGGCTGGTTGCGCCGCGGCGCTTGGCGCCTGGCGCAGGTGCGTGCACGACCATTTCGCCTCCCTTTTGGGTGAGACCCGCGGCCTACCTCCCGCGCAGCGGCTATGGCCGGACGGCCTTGATCGACCACAGGCATTGGCCGAGTTGACGGATCTTGGGTATGCGGATCCGGAACAGGCTCTGGCCCACCTGAAGGCACTTCGCGACGGACGCGCCTGTCGCATCGCGTCCGCGGCGGCGCGTCGGCGTCTGGACACGGTACTGCCGGACCTGCTGCGCGCCGCAGCCACCACCAGCCAGCCGGAGCTGACGCTCGGCCGGCTTTGCACCCTGCTGGAGGCCGTGGCCACCCGCTCCGTCTACCTTGCCATGCTGATCGAGCACCCGTTGGCACGAGAGCACCTGGCGCGCCTGATGGGCGCCAGCGCCTGGATAGCCGACTGGATTACCAGTCACCCCGTGGTGCTGGACGAGTTGCTCGATGCCCGCACCCTGTACGCGCCGCAGACCGGCGCGGACGTGGAACGCGAACTTGATCAAGCGCTGGCCACGGTTGCCACGGATGACCTCGAAACTGCCATGAACGCGCTGCGCGAACACCGGCACGCGGCGGCGCTGCATGTCGCGGCAGCAGAAATCGGCGCCGTGCTGGGCAACCAGGAACCGACGCAGGCCCTGACCGAGCTTGCCGAAGTTCTGCTGCGCCGCGCGCTGCTGCTGGCGCAAACCCATATGAGCCAACGCCACGGCCGCCCGCGCGATGGCGCTGAGCCAAGCCGCGAGGCACAGCTGCTGGTGATCGCTTACGGTCGCCTCGGCAGCGCCGAACTCGGCTACGAGTCGGACCTTGACCTGGTGTTCCTGCACGATGCGCTGGGCGGCCACACCGATGGCCCGGCGCCACTGGCGAACGAAACCTATTTTGCGCGCGTGGTGCAGCGCCTGACGCACATTCTGACCACCCTGACGCCCGCCGGACGCCTGTACGAGATTGATTTCCGCCTGCGCCCGTCCGGCAACGCAGGGCCCCTGGTCACAACGCTCAGTGGCTTTGAAACCTACCAGTGCGAGGAGGCCTGGACCTGGGAACATCAGGCCCTGGTGCGGGCCCGACCGGTAGCTGGCGATGCCACGCTGGGCGCCGCGTTCGAGACCACGCGCCAGCAGGTGCTCTGCCAGGCACGCGAACCCGACCAGCTACGACGGGATATCGCCACCATGCGTGAGCGCATTCGTGAGGAAAAGGGTCAGCCAGCGCAGGGCTTTGACCTGAAGCTGAGCCCCGGCGGGCGGGTCGACATCGAGTTCATCGCCCAGTACCTGGTGCTGGCTCACGCCCACACCCACCCGCAAATTACTGCACCGCGCGGCACCACCGCCATCCTGCACCTGGCCGGGGAACTTGGCCTGCTTGCGCCCGAGGCGGGTGCCGCGCTCGGCGAGGCGTTCGTGTCCTTGTGCGCCGTCGAGCGCCAGCAGACCCTGCATGGCCTGGGCAGCGTGGTGGAGTTGCCAACCGTGGCGCATACCGCCCAGCAAGTGCGCGAGGCCTGGTTGAACCTATTCGGGGAACCAGCCAAACCTGACTGATACCCGCACGCCAGGTCTCAAAGCAAAAACCAGGTCGCCAGGCCAAGAAAAATGAAAAATCCGCCCGAATCGGTCAAGGCCGTGATCATGACCGAACCACCGAGTGCCGGGTCCGCCCCAAAACGGATGCGCAGCATCGGTATCACCACCCCCGCGGTGGCTGCGAGCAGCAGGTTCAGCGTCATCGCAGCCGTCATCACCATGCCCAGCGCAACGCTGCCGTAAAGCGCCCACGCCAATACGCCCAGCAAACTGCCCCACAGCAGGCCGTTGACCATGGCAACGCCAAGCTCCTTCTTTAGCAGACGGCCGAGTGCCTCCGGTGCTACCTGACCGGTGGCGGCAGCGCGCACGATCATGGTGATGGTCTGGTTGCCGGAATTCCCACCGATGCCGGCGACGATGGGCATCAAGGCGGCCAGCGCCACCAGCTTTTCGATCGAACCCTCGAACACGCCAATCACGCGCGAGGCAATGAACGCGGTCACCAGATTCACCGCCAGCCATGACCAGCGGTTCTTGACCGAATCCCACACCGAGGCAAACATGTCCTCGCCCTCGCGCAGACCGGCACGCGCCAGCAACTCGGCCTCGCTTTCCTCGCGGATGAAATCGACCACGTCATCCACGGTCAGGCGACCCACCACGCGCTTGTGCGCGTCCACCACCGGGGCGGAGATCAGGTCGTAGCGCTCGAAGGCCTGCGCCGCCTCGCCGGCATCGTCCTGCGGCTCGAAGCTAACGATCCCCTCCCGTTGCATCACCTGCGACACCTGCTGCTCCGGATCGTTGATCAGCAGGGCCTCCAGCGACAGCAGACCCTTCAGGTTGCCGCCACGATCAACCACATACAGTGTGTCGGTGTGATCGGGCAATTCGTCGAAGCGACGCAGGTAGCGCAGCACCGCCTCCAGGCTGACGTCCTCACGCACGCCGACCATGTCGAAATTCATCAGCGCGCCGACCGAGTCGGGCGGATAGGACATGGCCGCCCGCAGTTGCTCGCGCTCGGCACTGCCCAGGGTCTGGAACAGGTCCTCGATCAACTTCGCTGGCAGGTCGGGGGCAAGATCTGCCAGTTCGTCCGCGTCCAGGGACTGTGCCGCGGCGCGTAATTCGGCCGCATCCATGGCCTCGATCAGGGACTCGCGTACCGGGTCGGAAACTTCGAGCAGAATGTCGCCGTCCCGGTCGGCCTTGACCATGTCCCACACAAAGCGCCGGTCAGTGTGCGGCAGCGACTCCAGGATGAACGCGACATCGGCCGAATGCAGGCTGTCCAGGCGCTCCTGCAGCGCCGCCACGTGCTGCTTGTGGACCAGGTTCTGAACCAGCTCGTGACGCGGCATGTCCTGCCGATGCACCAGGTTCTCCACCAGCCGGTGACGCGCCAACAACTCCTGCACCTCGCGCAGGTGCTGCTGGACATCGTCCGCGGAGCGGTTGGCGGTTTCAGTCATGGCGGCGCTGGCTGGTTTCGGTGGTTGCCAACGCGAGCGGTCGGCTAGAAAAAAGCTGATCTATTGTCCATAAAACCGATGGTTCGAGGCGGGCGCCGAGGGTTACCCAGCCGGTATTGACCCGACAATTTCGCGGCCGGTAACGGCCTGTGCCGAAGCATGCCAGGATCGATCACAGATCCCTGACCCAGGGCATTGCCCACGCCCGCGAGCCCATTATGCGCGGCGACGGCAAGTTTTAGTCGCGACCACCGTGTGGGTCACGGACAGATTTCCAGGCTGACGCCCTGGCGCTGCATGCTGGCCTTGAGCGTGTCGGCGGCGGCGGCATCGACCGTGAAAGTCCATCGCAGCTGCGCCTGGGGGGCGTAGCGTTCGCCAATCTGTGCCTGTATGCCCTTGGCCGCAAGGTTGCGCTGATGCTTCTGCGCGGTACTGCGCTGACCGAACACACCGAGCGAAATACCGGCCCCGCCTTCGCTGCCCCGGAATCGGTACCAATCGCGCATCGCCGCTGATTTCAGAGCCTGCTCGACCGCCCCGACTTCGCCAAGCGAACCACTCCAGTACACCCAATAGCGCGGCCGCGCCCGGCCCCGCTGACTCAGCTTCAGATCGCTCACGCCTGCTTTACGCAAGCTGGCACCAGCGGCCTCATGCTTGTCGCCCGACAGGAATCCGGTCCGATAGCACAACGGCCCGCCATCGGGCACGCTGGAAGGCTCGGTGATTGCCGTCGCAGCCGGCGGTTGGGCAGCGGGACTCGCGCCAGATGCGGAGGCCGGCGTTTCCGGCACGACCGCCACTACCGGCGGCCGCTCGGACCCATTGGCTGGCTCCGCGGGCGCGCTGGCGGGTTCAGCGGACCCTGCCGGATCCACAACAGGCGGCGAGGACAAGCGTGGCTCGCCGCTGGCCGGCGAAGCCTCGCCATCGTCCGCTGCGCCCAATGGCGCGTCGGCGGTAATCCCCAGTTCCCCGGTGCGCGGGGGCAGCCGCGGCAGTTCGCTGAGCAATTGCAGCCGCTTCGCATCCTGGGTCGGCGCCGCCTGTTGTGCGGTGGGCTTGGACGGCAAGCTGAAACCCGCCAGCCAGGCCGCGCCCGCCAGACCGTTCAAAATCAGCAGCAACCACAATATTTTTTTCATTGTCCCTCCCGCGCAAGAATCTGACCCAGGCCTTCCAACACCAAATCCGGCGCCAGTTGGGCTGTTGCTGGCAGCGACAACCCCGACACAAGCGCCGACGCGTCGCCACCGGCAAGCCATATTTCACTTCCCGGCAGACGTTGGTACAGCGTCCGCACGGCGTGTTCGATACCCCCCAAAACGGCCATATACGCACCGGCCGCCACGGCGTCCGCCGTCGAGGTCGCCGCCACGTCAGTGCCGCCCGCGGCCGGTCCACCGGCCAGACCCGTGCGCGCGTAAAACGCTTCCGCCATAAGGTCCAGCCCCGGAAAAATAACGCCCCCAAGGTGCTGGCCGTCGGCTCGCAATCCGTCCACGGTGACCGCCGAGCCGCAATCGACGACGATCGCCGACGTATCGGGCCGGCGCTCCCAGGCCCCAATCAGCGCCGCCCAGCGGTCGAAACCCAGTTGAGCCGGGTCAGAATAACCGTTTCGGACCCGTCCACAGCGGGCGGTGGGTACTGCCAACCAAGCCTCGATCCCCCAGCGCGCGCGCACGGCTGTTTTCAGGGCCGACAACACATCGCCCCGCGCAACCGCCGCAATCGCCACCCGGCGTGGCGGTTGAAGGAACAGGGCCGCCGCGAGCACGCTGCTACAGAACTCGGCCGGCTGCCTACCCCGCCACGCGGCGGCGGCCGGCTGCACCAGGTCGCCTTGCTCCCAGCCGGCCCACTTCAGGCGGCTGTTGCCCAGATCAAATAGCAGGTCCAAACCCGGCCCTGACTGTCACCTCGCCGCCCCATACCGGCCGCCGATCCCCAGCGCAATCCAGCAATAAGGCGCCATTGGCATCGACACCACGCGCGACGCCGGCAAGCCGCTCTCCGGCCCAGTCCACATGCACCGGATGATCGGCCAAGGTGTCGAACCGAGCATATGCGGCCAACCATGGGCCAAGGCCCTCATCTGGAAACCGCGCCAGAACCCGCCGCACCGCGCCCGTCAACTGCGCGGCCAAAACATTACGGTCCCAGTGTTCGCCGCTGATCCGCTCCAGACTGGTCCATGCCTGATCGATCGCGGCGCCATCGGCCTCCTGCATATTGACGTTAATACCAATCCCCACTACCACCCAGCAGGGGCCCTGCGTTTCGCCCTGCAGTTCGATCAGGATGCCGCCGAGTTTATGTCCATCGCACAACAGATCGTTCGGCCATTTAAGGCCAACGCCCGGAACACCGCGTGCCGTGATCACCTGTGCCAGGGCAACTCCCACCGCCAGACTAAGCCCCGCCAGCGCAGCCGGCCCAGCCTCATACCGGTGGGCCAGGGACAGATAAACATTGCGCGCAAACGGGGACTGCCAAACCCGACCACGGCGGCCGCGTCCGGCGCTTTGATGTTCTGCCAGGCAGGCACCAACGCTTTCCCCCTGCGCAATCCGTGCTGTGAGATAGCCGTTGGTCGACGGCAGGGAATCGAAGATTTCCAGCACCTCGGGCGACCCATCGCAACGGGCCAGTTCCTGTTCCAGGCGTGCTCGATCGAGCAAATGCAATGGGGGGTCAAGTCGGTAGCCCCCCGGGCGCTGCGTCTGCACAGCCACCCCCCAACGGGCAAGGCCCCGGATCTGTTTGCACACCGCCGCGCGACTGACGCCCACGCGCTCGGCCAGGCGAACGCCGGAATGCCAATCGCCGTCGGCGAGCAGGCGCAGCAGGGCGAGGCTGGTGGCAGAAGGCGACAACATGCGTAGGGTGCGAAATCCGCCGGCACGAGAGGGGCGTGCCCCGAACACGACTCGAACGTGTGACCTTCCCCTTAGGAGGGGGACGCTCTATCCACCTGAGCTACCGGGGCGCGGTCGGGCATCGTTGGCGGTGCCAACGGACCAGCGGCTAACACTACCCGAAGCGGCTGTATCGCGTCCACCAAGGGTCTCAGGCAACGAGCGTCAACATCAGCCACACCGCGCCGGCGCCCGCGGCAAGACTGAGACCCGCCAGCCACAGGGGCGCACTCGGCCCGGCTTTGTCGAAATACTCAGCGCTTTTTTTGCGACCGGTGAACATCGCCTTGATCAGGTTCTCGCCGCGTAACCAATACAGCAGCACGGCGCCGACGTGGGCCGCCGCGGCAACCAGCAGCAAATTGAAATTCCACTTGTGCAGGGTCGTCAGAAGATCGCTCAGACCCTTGCTGACCAGCGGATACAGCGGACCTTCGTTAAAGATGTCATCGTTCGCGAACAGCCCCGTCGCCACCTGAAACAACAGCATCAGCAGTAGCACCACAACCATCCAGCCCCCAAGAGGGTTATGGCCGAGATAGTGCACAGGCGAGCGGCTGAACCAGGCGCGAACATAAACCACCACCGCGCGGGGTCCGTACACGAAGTCGCCAAAGCGTGCCTTGGCACTGCCCCAGATGCCCCACAACAGGCGGAAAACCAGCAGCGTCAGCACCCCGTAGCCGCAGCGCATATGCCAGGTCATGAACTCGACGCCGGCCTCGGCACTCACCCATGAACCGGCCAGCAACACCACCAGCGCCCAATGAAACAGCCGGACTGGCCAATCCCAGACGGCCACTTCGCTCGCGTCGCTGCCTGCCTGATCCCGCTGTGTTTCGCCGCTGCGCTTCATAATCCCCGCGCCAGTTGAGTGTGTTAGGGTGCCGCACCGCCGAGCCCGGAGGCTCCACAAAACGGCACGCCCCTGGTCACTGAATCATCGAATGGCACCACCGCAGATAGTGGCACAAGCACTCCGGTTCGCCACCACCCGAAGCAGTCACTCCAGCCAACATATCCCGGACCTCAATGATGCTCAAGGCACCCCACGGCCGTTCGAGACGCAACAGTCAGCGCCATGCCGCGAAAAATTGCCATCACGGCGCCGCCATTGGCCTGCCCGGCAAGCGCGCTTAAGGCTACCTGCGGGTCACCATGCTGCACAAGACTGACTACAGTTTCCGGATCACGGGGCCGCACAACGTGCTGATCGGTGCGCTCACGGTGATGCAACGCAGTTCGCTGGGGAAAGCGGCGTGAGGCGCGCGCTGTTAATCGCCATCTTCGCGCTTGTCCTCAGCGCCCTCATTCCGCTGTTCATTGGCGGAACCGCCCTGTTCCCGCAACTCGCGGCACTGCCGCTGCACGTGTGGGTGCTTGCGCTTGGCAGCGTGGCGGTCGGCTGGAACTTCAACGCGCTCCGCCTGCGGCTTGTGCTCGGTGGCCTGGGGCGAAAACTGGGCTATCCGCGGGCGATCGCCACCGTACTGGCGGTCGAGTTCTCTACCAACGCCACTCCGGCCGGCGGCGGCGGCCTGCTGGCCTACGTCTACCTACTGACCCGGCGTGGCGTAACTAGCAGCCAGGCGGCCGCCATCTATGCCCTGGATCAGGTACTTGACCTGAGTTTTTTCCTGACCGCATTGCTGGTGGTGTCGCCACTGGTGCTGCTCGGCCCGAACGAAATGCATCTGGGCTGGCAGCTTGGCACCCTGCTCAGCCTGTTGCTAGGTGGCGCACTGCTGCTGTGGTTGACCGCGCGCGACTACCGCCGGGTACTGCTGCTCGCCGGGCATGCGCTGCGGCATTTGCGCATTTCTGTCGCTCGTCGACGCCAACTGGCGCGCTGGATCCTGCGTTTTCGCACCGGCGTCAGCCTGTTGCTGGGCCTTGCCCGCTGGCGCCTGGGGCTGATGTACCTACTTTGCGTGGGTCACTGGCTGCTGCGCTACAGCGTGCTGTACTGGGTACTGCGCGGCCTGGGTCAGCCCATGCAGTGGTCCTACCTGTTTCTGACCCAGATGGTCAGTTTTGGCGCTGGCCAGGTCACCCTGCTGCCAGGCGGCACCGGAGGGGTGGAACTGGGTTTCAGCGCGCTGCTGGCGCCGTGGCTGCCGGTTACCACGCTGGCCGCGGCACTGGTCGCCTGGCGCTTTGCCACCTATTACTGGAATCTGCTCGCCGGGAGCCTGCCTTTTGCGCTGCTTGTTGGCCGTCACCTGTGGCAGACGCCGCCCGACCGCTGACCGGAGCAACCGATCGGGACGTCGTCAGCTGACCTCACGGCAGCACAAAAAAACCCGGCGCCCGCTAGGCGGGCGCCGGGTTTTACTAGCGGCTTTTGCTAATCGATCAGCCGTTCTCAGACCACGCCCAACTCGCGCAGCTTGCTGCGAATCTGCTGCTTGAACGGCTCTGCCGCCTCGCGCACCGGAGGCATGATGCGCCCAGCGTTCAGGCCGATCTCCTCGAACCAGACCTTAATGCCGGCAAGGGCCGAGGCGTAGGTGGCGGTCTGCACCACGGTCCACAGGAACACGTCGGCGTAGAACTCGCGGACTGGGTTCAGCTTGTCGGATACCACACGGGCTTCTTCCCACTTGCCCTGCGCCGCCAGCTCACGGTACTGCTTGACCAGCGGACGCAGCTTGCCGTACAGGATGTAGGACAGCTCGCCCCACACCACCTGGCCACCCAGGCGCAGGTCTTCCAGGAACACCGACTCCAGCGGATCGGACACGATGAAGTCCTTGCGCAGGTCGTGACGCAGCTTGAGCGTCTCGGCGCGGATCAGGTGGCCCTGCTTGACCGCCACCACGGTGTCCAGATCGACCAGACGGCGCATCAGGTCAAAGCCCAGCACCTTGCCGGACACCGGCGTGCGGTACAGGCAAACGGCCAGGTCGGTGCGATCGGTCAGGTACTTGAACCAGTTGAAGATTTCATCGTCGGTGCGCAGCTGCACCACCGGATTGATGACCTCGGCGCCCTCGAAACCGAGCTTCTCGACGTACTGCATCTTCTCGATCGCCTGATGCACCGACGGATCGAGAATGATGGTCCACAGCGGGATCTTGCCGCGGGCGGCCTCGGCCACCACCTGGTGGTACTTCAGCCACTCGCTGAGCGTCACGTTCCAGCATTCGGCGATGAAACCGCCGACCACCAGACCATCAACACCCATATCGATGAACTTGTCGATGTTCTCGCGCAGCTTCGGATAATCGAACTGGAAATCGTCGCCGACCGGGCTGACCGGGCACATGTAGAAACCCTTGACCTTTTCGGTGGCCCAGGCCTTGGCGTCCTTGCGACTGTAATCTGGCATGACAGTGTCCTCTCGGGTTGATTGCGGGCTGATCTCAGACCAGACCCAGTTCCTTGACCTTGCCGCGGATGTATTCGGCGCGTTGGTCCGACACCGGTTCAACTGGCGGAATCATGCCGCCAGCCTTGAAGCCCAGCGCCTCGAACCAGACCTTGACGCTGGCCACCGCGGCGGCGTAGGTCGCCGTGCGAACGATTTCCCACAGCAGAATTTCACCCAGGAACTCGCGCACCGGGTCCAGTTGCATGGAGACCGTACGGGCCTCTTCCCACTTGCCCTGCGCCGCCAGTGCGCGGTACTGGTCGATGATCGTGCGCTTCTTGCCGTAGGCGATGTACGAAATCTCACCCCAGCAAATCTGGCCACCTACGCGCAGGTCTTCCAGGAATACGGCCTCGGTCGGATCCGACACGATGAAGTCCTTGCGCAGATCGTGGCGCAGCTTGAGCGTCTCGGCGCGGCTCAGGCTCCCCTGCTTGACCGCCACCACAGTGTCCAGGTCGACCAGACGGCGCATCAGGTCAAAGCCCAGCACCTTGCCGGACACCGGCGTGCGGTACAGACAGACGGCCATATTGGTGCGATCGGTCAGGTACTTGAACCAGTCGAAGATTTCGTCGTCGGTGCGCAGCTGCACCACCGGGTTGATGACCTCGGCGCCTTCGAAGCCGAGCTTCTCGACATGCTGCATCTTCTCCAGCGCCTGATGCACCGACGGGTCCAGGATAATGGTCCACAGCGGGAGGCGGCCCTTGGCGACATCGGCCACCACCTCGTGGTAGCGGTACCAGTCGGACAACGTCAGGCTCCAGCACTCAGAGATGAAGCCGCCAATCACCAGGCCGTCAATGCCAGTCTCGATGAATTTCTCGACGTTGAAGCGCAGCGCCTCCTCATCCATCTTGCCGTCTTTGACGGGGCTGATCGGGCACTGGTAAAAACCAGTCAGTTTCTTCAAGGCCCAGGCCTTGGCATCTTTGCGATCGAATTCGAGCATGACACGCTCCTTATGTGCGGGGTAGCTGACAGAGAAAACAGACTGACTGGCCGGCCGGTAATTGGGCTAATACGCCGCGACCGAACCGCAAGCCGATTGTTTGCGAGCCGTGGATGATTTCAGACTCGGCCGGGTAAATCAATTGCCCCCCATGCAATCGCGGCGCAGACTGGGCATACCCTGTCCACTGACCGCCTGTCCCAAGTTAACCACCAACGCCTATCCGCGGGAGGGAAGCCATGAGTACCTGGCCCACTGCCCTGATCGTCGGCGCCGGCCCCGGCTTGGGTCTGGCACTCGCCCGCCGCTTCGGGCGCGAGGGTTTTGCGATCGCGTTGGTTGCGCGCCGCAAGGCCATGCTGGCGGAACTCTCGACGCAGCTTTCAGTCCTCGGTCCGCGTCTTAAAACCTATACCGCCGATACCACAGACCCGGCAGCGGTAAGCGCGGTCTGCGCCGCCACCCTGCGCGATCTTGGCGAGCCTTCGGTGCTGATCTACAACGCCGGTAGCTACCAACCCGGCGGCATTGCCGATATCACACCCGAACAGTTCGAAGCGGCCTGGAAAACCGGTTGCATGGGGGCCTTCCTGTTTGCCCGGGAACTGCTGCCGGCGATGGCCGCTGCCGGTCGCGGCAGCGTGCTGCTGACTGGCGCCACCGCCGCCTTACGCGGGGGCAAAGGCTTTGCAACACTGGCCATCCCCAAGTTCGGGCTGCGTGCGTTGGGGCAGTCCATGGCGCGCGAGTACGGGCCGCGAGGCGTCCATGTAGCGCATGTGGTCATCGACGGCCAGATCGACACGCCGCGCCTGCGCGAGCGCGAGCCGGATCGCGCACCCCATACCCTGCTGGCCACCGACTCGATCGCCGAGAGCTACTGGCAACTACACTGCCAGGACGCCACGGCCTGGACGCAGGAGCTTGACCTGCGCCCGGCGGTGGAAAACTTCTAGTTCCGTATCGCGCTGAAGGGCACAATAGGTCATCCCCCGCCGCCCAGCACCCTACCCAAATGCGCGCGCTTCGGCTGACCCTGCTCCACGTCCTTGCCCTGCTTGCCGCCTGTAGTACGGCGCCGCAACGGCTGGATATCAAGCCCACGATCGACGTAAACGGCCGCAACGTTGGCCAGAACACGCCTGTCTCAGTGACAGTGATTGATCGCCGGCAGCTTACCGAAGCCCAGCGCAGCGGTGGCGTGACCGGTGTCGACCCGGCCACGAACGTGGTCGACGTGGTGTACCAGGAGGCAACCCGTGCGCTGGAGCGCCTGGGCTTTGCCGTCGAGCCATCCGCCGGACCGCTCAGCAACACGCTGACGCTGGAGCTGCTGCAGATCAGTTACGCTCTGTCGAACGCGGTGATCAAGAAAACCGTATTTGTCGATGCCGATATCCGCGCCACCGCGGCCGCTGGCGGTAATACCTTCGCGACCACTTACCGCGCGCATCAGGAGCAGGAAGTGGCCTTTCACCCGGCTCCGGCCCTCAGTCAGCGCCTGGTTAATCAAACACTGTCGAACGCACTCAGTCGTGCCTTCGCCGACCCGCAACTGATGGGTGTGCTGACTCAGCGCAACACCCCTTGAAGGGTCCGACCTGCTGGCTTTTAAGTACCTTTTCAATTTATTCAAGGACAGGGAAACCCAATGACCACCACCCCGACTCTTGACGACCTGCTGGCCAAGGCCCGAGCCGTGGGGGAGCTGGCTGCTGAACACGCGCCAACCACGGAGCGCGAGCGCCGCCTGGCCGCTCCGGCAGCACAAGCACTGCTCGAATCCGGACTGATCAAGATCCTTCAACCGGCCCGGTTTGGCGGCTACGAACTCGGCTTCGGCGAGCTGGTGCGCGTTGGCCAGGCCATTGCCCATCACGACGTGTCCGCCGCCTGGGTGCTGTGCATCCTGGGCATTCACCACTGGTGGGGGGCGTTCGTGAGCCCGGAACTTCAGGACGAACTGTGGGCGGACGATCCGGAAACCTGCTTCGTCGACTCATTCGCACCCAATGGCAAGGCGGCGCCGGAGTCCGGTGGCATGCGCCTGTCCGGAAAGTGGGGCTTCCTGTCGGGCCTGCCGTGGGCGGACTGGGCCGCGGTGGGCGCCATCGCGCCGAGCGCGCCGGGTGCGGAGCCCGAGTACCTGATGCTGTTTGTCCCCAAATCCGATTTCAAAGTGGTCGACGACTGGCATACCGTCGGCCTGCGCGGCTCGGCTTCGGCCAGCGTGCAGGTGGATGACGTGTTCGTGCCCATGCACCGGGTGTTTCGCATGGGTCACGCCATGGCCACCGGCGACATCCCGGGGCACGCCGTCAATCCGGGCCCGCTGTACCGGGTATCGTTGGTCGGCGGTCTGGGCCTGGCGCTGGTTCCGCCGAGCCTGGGCGGCGCCCAGGCCCTGCTGCGACGGTTTCAGGAACGCGCCGCGGCCCGGGTACCACTATTCTCGGCTCAGCGTCAGGCGGAACTGGTGCTGTCGCAATCCACGCTGGCGGAAATGGCGGTGGAACTCGACATGGCCGAGGGCCTTATGTACCGCTACGCGGACGAGGTCACCCAACGTGGCGCCAGCGGCGAGGCGTTCGACACTGCCGACCGCACGCGCCTGTACGCATGGCGGGCGATGATCGCCCGCCGCGCCCGCGAGGCAAATTTCAGGCTCACCGAACTGGCCGGTGCCAGCGCCATCTTCGAGAACGAGCCTTTGCAGCGCTACTGGCGCGACGTACACGCTATGGGCCAGCACGTCGCCCTGAACTACGAATCAGCCGTCCGCAACTACGGACGCAGCCTGCTCGGACTGACTCCCGACGCGGTGCTGTATTGAGAATTGACCCGCGACAGCACACTCGAACGTTTGTACAAGCAACCAAAGCCAGTGCTATAAGGTCCAATGCCGGACCAGCCCGGCGCAGGTAGCGTATATCCGCCAAGGAGAGAACACATGGAAGGTATCTTGAAGGCCGGCGGGATGCCGCTCAGCGTGGTCGCGCGCGTCACTATCTGGCCGCTGATCGGCCTGCTGACACTGCCGGTGATCGGTTGGGCGCTCGGCGGTGGCGCGTGGCACTGGTTGACGGTGATCGTATTCGTGGCCGTGTCGCTGATCGACCCGTTCGTCGGGCCCGACAACATCAACCACCGCGAACAAGACGAGGCGGCGCTCGAAACCAGTCTCTACTACCGGGCCATGCTGTGGCTGCTTATGCCAGTGCAATGGGGCGTGGCGGTGTTCTGCTATTGGCTGTTCACGCAAGGTGATCTGAGCACGGCCGAGCAGGCCGGCGTGCTCCTGTCGTCGGCCATCGCGGTCGGCTTTGGCGCCACCGCGGCGCACGAGCTGGCCCACCATGGCCAGCGCTTCGACCGCTGGATGGGCATCCTGCTGTTCACGCCGATCAACATGTGCGACTTCGCCATCTACCATAACTACGGCCACCACAATCGGGTGGCCACCCCGGAAGATCCCGGCTCGGCCAAATACGGCGACAAGATCGGCGCCTTCGTCCTGCGCAGCATCGTGTTCAAGACCCTGATGGGCTGGGAGATCGAAGCCACCCGCCTGAACCGTCTGGGCAAATCGCCCTGGTCCCTGCACAACGGCATGCTGTGGATGACCGTGCTGCCACTGATCTGGCTGGCGGCAATGGTGGCGCTGTTCGGTTGGCTGGCGGTTCCCATGTTCCTGGCCCATTTCGCATTCGCCCGCAGCCTGTTGGCGGTAGCCGATTATCTGGAGCACTACGGCCTGGCGCGGCGTCGCTTGCCCG
>CAZZHF010000005.1:0-24698 GCA_964653545.1 uncultured Gammaproteobacteria bacterium
TGACCTCGAAGGCGATTTGCGCGAGCCGCAGCACACCATCCGGCGAAAAGCGCAGCGTGACGCCTTCGGTCGCCAGCAGGGCCGTCGCCTGCTCGGTCAGCGCGGCATCGGTATCGGTCAGGATGCGCACGAAGTCCTCCACGCGCAGCGAATTGAGCTCCACGCGAATCGGCAGCCGGCCTTGCAGTTCCGGAATCAGGTCAGACGGCTTGGTGAGGTGGAAGGCCCCCGAGGCAATGAACAGGATGTGATCGGTGCGCACCTGGCCATGCTTGGTGGTGACGGTACTGCCCTCGATCAGCGGCAGCAAATCCCGCTGCACGCCCTCGCGCGAGATCTCGCCGCCGCCGCCGCCGCGGTCACCGCCACGTTGCGTGATCTTGTCGATCTCGTCGATGAAGACGATGCCGTTCTGTTCGGCATTGGTGACGGCGCTGCGCTTGATGTCGTCCTCGTTGACGAACTTGGCGGCCTCCTCGTCGGTCAACAGGCGCAAGGCCTCCTCGACGCGCACCTGGCGCCGACGGGTACGCCGCCCGCCCATGTTCTGGAACATGCCCTGCAGTTGCTGGGTGAGTTCCTCCATGCCGGGCGGAGCCATGATCTCGACCCCGACCTGCGGCAGGCTGACCTCGATTTCCACCTGCTTGTCGTCGAGCTGGCCCTCGCGCAAGCGTTTGCGTAGTTTTTGCCGTGTGTCGGCGCTGGCGCCGGTGCTGGAACTGGGCTCATCGCTGCGCGAGCCGGGCAGCAGCAGGTCGAGCACGCGATCCTCGGCGGCGTCCTCGGCACGGTGCCGCATCTTGGCCAGTTCCTGTTCCCGGGTCTGCTTGATGGCGACGTCCGCAAGGTCGCGGACGATGGATTCCACATCGCGCCCAACGTAGCCAACCTCGGTGAACTTGGTTGCTTCGATCTTCAGAAACGGCGCCCCAGCCAGACGCGCCAGGCGACGGGCGATTTCGGTCTTGCCAACGCCGGTCGGGCCGATCATCAGGATGTTCTTGGGCGTGATCTCGCCGCGCAGCGGCTCCGGCACCTGCTGGCGGCGCCAGCGGTTGCGCAGGGCAATGGCCACGGCGCGCTTGGCGGCATCCTGGCCAATGATGTGTTTGTCGAGTTCCTGGACGATTTCGCGCGGGGTCATGGACATGGTGGGTGGGGCGTCAGGCGCCCAGCTCCTCGAAGGTGAATTCGTGGTTGGTATAGATGCAGATGTCAGCGGCGATGGTCAGCGAGCCCTCGACAATCTGCCGCGCGTCGAGCTGCGAGTGATCCAGCAGCGCGCGCGCCGCGGACTGCGCGAACGCGCCGCCAGAGCCGATGGCCATCAGGCCGTCCTCGGGTTCCAGCACGTCGCCATTGCCAGAGATGATGAGCGAAGTTTCCGTATCGGCCACCGCGAGCATGGCCTCCAGCCGCCGCAGCAGGCGATCGGTGCGCCAGTCCTTGGCCAGCTCCACGGCGGCCCGCGCCAGCTGGCCGGAGTGCTTTTCGAGCTTGGCGTCAAACAGTTCGAACAGGGTGAAGGCATCGGCCGTGGCGCCGGCAAACCCGGCCAGCACCTTGCCGTGGTGCAACCGGCGCACCTTACGGGCGCCGCGCTTCATGACCATATTGCCCAACGTCACCTGGCCGTCGCCGCCCAACACCACGCGGCCGTTGCGACGGACAGACAGGATGGTGGTGCCGTGAAAGGCCTCCATGCGCGCGCTCCGGAAAAATTCAATGGGGCGCTGATTCTACCCGCTGCGTCCCGGCCTCATGCCGCGGCGCCGGCTCAGGCCAGCACGCTCGCCAGCGCCGCATCCAGTGCCTTGAACGGCGTATAGAAATGCGGCGACAGGCGCACGCCGCCGCCGCGCTGGGCGCACACGGCACCGGCCGCGGTCAGACGGCGGTGCAGTTCGGCATTCGGGATCTGCCGGTGACGAAACGTGACGATGCCGGAACGGCGCTCGGGCCGCGCGTCGGTCAGCAGTTCGAGTTCGGGCGCGCGGGTAACCCGCTCGATCAGATACGCGCTGCGTTCAAGCACGTCGTCCCGAATCCGGTCCGCGCCGTGCTCCTCGAGTAAGGACAGGCTGGCTTCCAGGCCATGCGCGCCCAGCAGGTTGGGGGTGCCGCACTCGAAGCGGCGGGCATTGTCCGCCGGCTGCCACTCGAGCGCGTCAAAATCGCCACCCTGCCGGGTCATGTGCCAACCGTATTGAAACAGGGCCAGTCGCTCGCGCCACTCGGGCCGGACCCACAACAGCGCCAGGCCCTCCGGCCCCAGCATCCACTTGTGGCCGTCCGCCATGACGAAGTCGGCCTGCACTGCCTGCACGTCGAACGGCAGCGCGCCCAGGCTCTGAATGGCGTCCACGCACAGGGCCACCCCGCGCGCCCGGCAGGCGGCACCGAGGCGCTCCAGGTCCATGCGCAAGCCCGACCCGTACTGCACGGACGATACCGCCAGTACGCCGGTACGCTCGTCGACCAGGTCGAGCAGCACCTGCTCGGGATCGGGCGCACCGGTCAGCCGCGCCTGCCGACACTCGACCCCCAACCGGTCCAACGCCTGCCAGGGAATGCGGTTGGAGGGGAATTCCTCGGCCGCCAGCACGACGTTGTCACCCGCGCGCCAGGGGAATCCGAAGGCGACCACCGAAATGGCCTCCGAAGTGTTCTTGAGCAATGCGATGTCATCAGCGGAACTCGCGCCGACAAGGCGCTGCAAACGCTCGCGCAGGCGTTGTTCAAGCTGCAACCAGCGCGGATAGTGACGAGCACCGTCACGGGCATTCTCGGCCGCAAAACGCGCCACGGCCTCGGCCGTGCGCCGCGGCCAGGGAGCTACCGCGGCGTGGTTCAGATAAATCAACGCGGGGTCAAGATCGAAGTCTGGATGCTGCATGATGAAAACCGCTTGGTCGCTCGTGAACAGCAGCGATTATCTCGCCCCGACGCACCTGAGCCACACCCTGGCGACCACCGGGTGGCGGGCGCCGAGAAATCGACAACAGAGATTCAACGCTTGCCAAGCAGGCCGGGCAGCACCGGCAACAGGCTGGCGGCCAGGATCACGCCCCACTGCTGCGTATCAGGTGGCACCAACTGCAATACCCCTGCCAGCGGCGGCAGGTACACGGCGAGCCCAAGCAGCCCCAGGCACAGGACGAGCGCTGCCCACACGTAAGGATTGCGCGTCACCGGATTGCGCCATCGGGAACTGCCAGCCGGACGCATATTGAAGACGTGCCATAACTGCGCCAGCGCCAGGGTCAGGAACGACACCGACACGGCTTGCTCGGCTGGGGCGCGCAGCGGTCCGATGGCCAGCCAGAAGGCCAGCAGCGTGGCAACCGTAATGCTGGCGCCATGCCCCATTACCTGCCACCAATGTCGGCGGGTCAGGATGGCCTCGCCCGGCGGACGCGGTGGGCGCCGCATCTCGCTACCGTCGGCTTCGCCGGCGCCCAGGGCCAGCGCCGGAAACACATCCGTCACCAGATTCAAGAACAGTATCTGCAATGGCAGCAACGGTAGCGGTCCACCAGCCAGCGCGGCCAGGCCCACGACCAGCACCTCACTCAGATTGCAGGACAACAGGTAGACCGCGAAGCGACGGATATTGTCGAAGATGACCCGCCCCTGGGCCACCGCCGCCGCGATGCTGGCAAATGCATCGTCGCGCAGCACCATGGCGGCCGCCTGACGCGCCACCTGCGTGCCCCGTTGGCCCATGGCAACGCCAATGTCGGCCTGCCTGAGGGCCGGCGCGTCGTTGACGCCGTCACCGGTCATGGCCACCACCTCGCCGCGTGCTTGAAGGCGTGTGATCAGCGCCATTTTCTGTGCCGGGCTGACGCGGGCGAACACGCCAGCGGAAAGCACCGCGTCTTCGCCGCCGTAATCCTGGGGATGATCGAGGGCGTCGCCGGGCAGCGCCGCGGCGCTGCCGTCCAGGCCTTCGGCCAGTTTCAGCGCCTGTGCCACGTAACGGGCAGTGGCCAGGTGATCGCCCGTCACCATCACAACCCGGATGCCCGCGGCACGGCACTGGGCCATCGCCGCAGCCACATCGGCCCGCGGCGGATCCATCAGCCCAATCAGACCCAGCAGGGTCAGATCGGCGTAAATATCCGTGGGTAGCTGGTCCCCGCAACCCTGCGCCAATGCCAGTACGCGCAGTCCACGCGCTGCCAGTGCCTCGTTGGCAGCGAGCCATTGCTGGCGCCCCGCGGCGGTCAGCGGCAGCGGCGACGGATCGCCATCCGCCACCGCGACGCAGTGGGCGAGCACCGCCTCTGGCGCGCCTTTGACGGCGATGTAATAACCCTTCGGGGCTGTGTGCACGGTCGCCATGAGCCGCCGTACCGGGTCGAACGGCTCCTCGCGCAGGCGCTCGGACTGGACTGGCGGCAAGCCACTGGCGGCCTGTAGCAACGCTACCTCCAGCGGGTCACCGACGCCCTTGTTGCCGTCCTCCACCAGCGCCGCGTTGTTGCACAACTGACCGGCCCGCAGCAGCCGCTCGCGCGCGGCTTCAAGGGATGTCGGCACCGTATCGGCAGGCGACTCCACCGGCCCGGCACCCGGCAAGACCAGATGGGTCACGGCGAGACGGTTCTCGGTCAGTGTGCCGGTCTTGTCGGTACAAATGACCGTGGTGGCGCCCAGCGTCTCAACCGCTGCCAGTCGATTGATCAGCGCATTGCGGCGTGCCATGCGGCGCATACCGCGCGCCAGGGACAGTGTAGCCACGACCGGCAGACCCTCCGGCAGAGCCGCCACGGCCAGGGCGATGCCGGTCATCACCATCAGCGTCAGATCGTGCTCATCGGAAAAGCCGGTGGCGGCGATCGCGGCGGCGATCACCACCGCCAACCCGGCCAGCCGTTGCCCCAGGCGATCGAGACGCTTTTCCAGAGGCGTGGCCTGCGGTTCGGCCTTGGCCAGCAGGTGACTGATCATGCCCAGTTCGGTGGCCATGCCGATGGCAGTCACCACGCCGAGCGCGGTACCGGCGCTCACCGACGTACCGCGGTGCAACATGCAGGTACGGTCGGCAAGTGGTGTCTCGGGCAGCGCGGGATCGGCACGCTTGGTCACCGGCAGGGATTCGCCGGTCAACGATGATTCATCCACCTGCAAGCGGGCGCTCTCCAGCACCCGCAGGTCCGCCGGCACCAGATCGCCGCCTTCCAGCAGGACGATGTCGCCAACCACCAAAGCGGCAGCCGGCAGTTCCCGCAGCGCACCGTCGCGACGCACCCGACTGCTGGTGACGCCCAGGCGCCGCAGCGCCTCCATGGAGCGCACCGCACGCAGCTCGCTGGCAAAGCCGATGGCCGTGTTCAGCACGATCACCACCAGAATGGCATACGCCTCAACGGTGTCACCGGACACGAAGCCGATACCCGCCGCCACCGCCAGCAGACCGACCAACAAACTACTCAGCTGCGCCCACAGGATAGCCGCCAGGCCGCGCGGCTTGACCCGGTGCAAACGGTTGGGGCCGTCACGTCGCAGGCGCTGCGCCGCGTGCTGGGAATCGAGACCGATCGCCGGATCAACGCCCAGTTCGCGCGCGACCTCCACCGCGGGTCGGCACCACGGCGCCGATGGCACGCCCATCAGACCGGCGTGAACTGCGGCACCAGAAAACCGCCGGTGCGCTCCTCCCAGCGCAGTTCCAGCGGCTGGCCGATGCGCACCTCGCGCCAGTCACAGCCGATCAGGTTGGTCATCATCTGCGGGCCTTCGGTAAGCCGCACCGTGGCCAGCACGTACGGCACTTCGTCGGCGTAGCCTGGCAGTGGCGCGTAGTGGACCACCGAGTAGGTGAAAAGTTCGCCAGTACCGGCCAGCGGCTGCCAGGCGAGTCGCTGTCCATAACAGGCGCGACACCACGGCTGTGGATGCCAGACAAAAGCGCCGCAGTCGGTGCAGCGCTGCATGACCAGGCGGCGCTGCTGCGCGGCGTCCCAGAACGGTTGGGTCAGGTCGTCGATATCCGGCAACAGCTTGCTCACGACACGTTCCCCAGCAGCAGAACGGCATGCTCGCTCATCATGCCGCCGTAGCAATGCACCAGTGCGACCGGTGCGCTGACCTGCCGGTCGCCGGCGCGGCCCATCACCTGCAACGCCGCTTCGGCGATCACCGACATACCGGACGCATCGCCGGTGTGGCCGAAAGACAACAGGCCGCCGTTGCTGTTGACCGGCAGGTCGCCGCCCGGCGCGCCGCGGCCATCCAGAAAAAAGCGTCCGCCCTGCCCCGCCGGCACCAGGCCCATATGCTCGACGCCGAGGATCGGGTTGTAACTGAAGGAGTCATACAGCTGCGCCAGGCGCACATCGCCGGGCGTGAGACCCGCCATGCGAAAGGCGGCCTGCGCCGCCGCCTGCCCGCCGACGTCGTCAAGGCGGCGTAACTGGCTGATGTTGGCACGGCGGTGTACTTCGCCAAACCCGCGCAGCCAGGCCGGCTGCGGATTGATGCGGCGAGCCAATGCAGCGCTCGCCACCAGGAAGGCCCCGCCGCCATCGCATGGCACCGAACAGTCCAACAGGTGAAATGGCGAGGCGATCGGCCGCGCGGCAAGTACGCTGTCCACCGTAAGCGGCCCTTTGGCTGCCATCAGGGCCTGTGGGTGGCGGATGGCCCAGGCCCGCTGACCGACCGCCACCGCGGCCATCGCCTCCCGCCCAATGCCGGTTTCGTGCATGTGGCGGGTGGCCACCTGGGCATAGATGGGCGGGATGTACGGCCCATACAGGCTGTCGAAATCCGGGTGGGCGAACATGCGCGTGTTGCGCTGCGCGCCACCGCCACCCACGTTGGGAAAGCGCCCAGCGGACACGCACAGCACGCCGTCGGCCAGACCGGCGCGAATCGCCAGCGCCGCGCGGATGGCCATCACCGCATGGGTGGAACCGCCGACGTTGACGGTCTCGGCAAAGGTCGAGTCAAGGCCCAGTTCCTCGACCAGGCGTTCGTGCACGAAGATGTTGTCCGACACGCCATCGGCCATGCCGGCCGGTGCTACCAGCAGGCCCTGGATGTCGCCCGGTTTGATCGGCCACTGCGCCAGCAGCGTGGCGATGGCGTCCTGGTACAGGGCGTGTGTGGCCCGTTGCGGGTAACGGCCCGGCGTTAGTTCCGATACGGCAGCAATGGCAACGGCGACAGGCATACGTTTTCAGCTGTGACGGTAACCGGATCCTGACCGCACCCAGCGGGTGCGGTCTTCAATCCCAACATGGCAGGAGAGACAATGCCTGGGCCTAAGGAAGTGCTGAATAAATCCATCCTGGATTTCTCAGCGCCCGCCATCGGAAAAGCATGGTTTTCCGGTGACTCACAAAATCAGTGGCTTACAGACACAGATTTTGGCAGCGCATTCTTGCGCTGCGGGAAACACGGAATACTTCAGCGTTTCCCCTAACTGCCTGGGCTTTCACGGCAGCGCAGGCATCAATCCGCCGGCAGCACTTTCAGGTAGGGCTGGATCCAGTAATTCTTGAACACGCCCGCGGCGTGGTAGGGATCTTCCTTCAACCATTGCTCCGCGGCCTCGGCGCTATCGAATTCGGCCACGATCAGACCCCCGGCGAAGCCGGACTGGGTCGGATCCTCGCCCGCCACCTTGGGGAACGGACCTGCCATCTTGATCCGGCCAGTCTTCACCATTTCGCGCAGGCGATTCAGATGCGCCTCGCGCACCTTGAGGCGACGCGGCAGACTGTCGGGCACATCTTCGATCCATATCGCATAAAGCATCGGGAACTCCTGCGGTTACTTTTTCTTTGCCTTGGCAACCTTTGCCGGCTTGGCCGGCTTGGCCGCGGCTGCCTTGGCAAGCTTGGCAGGCTTGGTGGACTTGGCGCCCTTGGGCGCCCCCTTCAGAGGATCGGCGAAATCGGTCGGGAAGCCCAGCTTGCGCAACCCCGCCAGCGAGCAGGCGATATCAAGATCCACCGGCCCGCCGCTGGTACCGACGCCGCCGATGACATCGCCTGCCTTGTCGATGATTGGGAATCCACCGCCGACCATGCACAAGCGCTGGTCGGTAAACTGCAGACCGTAGCCGAAACGATCCGGGGTGACCATCAGCTCACGAACCTGGGCAGTGCTGCGATGCAGGGCGGCAGCGGTCCAGGCTTTCTTGATGGCGATGTCGGGGTTGGCGATGCGTCCCTTCTCCGGTCGCAGCACACCCCTTAGGTTGCCACCCATGTCCACCACCGCAACGGTAGACGGAAAGCCCTTGGCACGGGCCAGCGCCACGCCCTCGCCGAGAATGGTTTGCACTTCTTCCAGAGTCAATTCACGCACGTCGTTATCCCCGCAGTTTATAAGGTGATCTGGATCGTAAACACACGCCTTGCGACGGTCACCGGCCAGAACGCCGCTAGCTTCGCATAACCGCCACAGCCGGTAAATGTTCCGGGATCCGCGGTGTTGGCCGATCACGTCACGGGCAGCGGCCGGTGGTGAGCCAATGCGGCAGCGGCGTCGTCAGTCGGGCACGCTGCCGAACAACGCGGCGTGCTGCGCCAGGGCGTAGCGGTCGGTCATGCCGGCGACATAATCGGCGACAGCGCGCGCGCGTCCGCGTCGACTATGCGCCTGCTCGCGCTGCTCCACGGCCGCGAGCGCTTCGGGCGGCAGCAGTTGTGGGTCGTCCAAAAAAGTAGTGAACAAATCGGTCACCACGCGCCGGGCACGACTGGTCATGCGGCGCACACGGTAGTGCTGATAAACGCTCCGGTTGAGAATACCCTTCAGCAAGTCGTTATCGGCCCGCATACGGTCGCTGAATGCGATCAGGGGGCCACCGCTCTGCCGTACCTCGTCCAGGCTGCCCACAGCCACGGCATCCAGGCGAGCCGCACTGGTTTCACGCAGATCCACAATCTGCGCCTTGATGATGCGGCGGATGATTTCGTGCTGGCCCACGCGGCTGGCCAGGGCTCCGAATTCCTTGCCGACGGCATCATGGTGAGCCCGGAAAAAAGGCGACTCTGCGGTTAGTTGGGCAAAACTCAACATCCCGGCCCGCAGGCCGTCATCCAGATCATGCGAGTTATAGGCAATTTCGTCCGCGAGGTTGGTGAGCTGGGCCTCCAGACTGGGCTGCTGACCGGACAGGAAGCGTTCGCCGACGTCGCCAAGCTTGGCGGCGATTTCGGCAGTGCAGTGCTTGAGGATGCCTTCGCGCGTCTCGAACGTAAGATTGATTCCAGGAAAGGCCGGATAGCGCTGCTCCAGGGTGTCGACAATCCGCAGCGACTGCACGTTGTGCTCAAAGCCACCGTACGCGCTCATGCACGCGTTCAAGGCGTCCTGGCCAGCGTGCCCGAACGGCGTGTGTCCCAGATCGTGCGACAGCGATATGGCTTCGGCCAGGTCCTCGTTCAATCCCAGCGAACGCGCCAGGGAGCGACAAATCTGTGCCACCTCCAGTGAGTGCGTGAGCCGGGTGCGGAACATGTCGCCTTCGTGATTGACGAACACCTGCGTCTTGTATTCGAGGCGCCGAAACGCGCCGCAATGGATGATGCGGTCGCGATCGCGCTGGTGCTGGGTACGGTCGCCGGGTTCCGGTTCGGCGTGACGCCGTCCTCGGCTGTTGTGGTCAGTCGCGGCGCAGGCACGAAGCGTCATCACGCCGCCAAGGGCGTGCGCGCGGCGTCGATCACCGTCGCCAGCAGACTTGGCTCCACGCCCTCGACAATGGCAGCGCGGCCGATGGCGTCCAGCACCACCAGCCGCGAACGCCCGTCGAGAACTTTCTTGTCACCTGCCATGAAACCGAGCAAGGTATCGGTGGCAATTTCCGGAGGCAAACAGGTCGGCAGGCCGGCCCGCTGAATCAGCAGCGCAATGCGCCGGCAGGCGTCGGCCGACAGGCGACCAAGCCGCTGCGATAGCCGCGCGGCCATCAACATGCCAAGGCCAACGGCCTCGCCGTGCAGCCAGGCACCGTACCCTGTAGCCGCTTCAATTGCGTGGCCGAAGGTATGGCCCAGATTAAGAAGTGCCCGTTGCCCGGCCTCGCGCTCGTCAGCCGCGACGATGGCGGCCTTGATTTCACACGAACGGTAGATGGCTCGCATCAGCGCCGGGGCGTCGCCGCCCAGCAGCGCATCCATGTCACGCTCCAGCCAGTCCAGAAACCCGGCATCGGCGATCAACCCGTACTTGATGACCTCCGCCAGCCCGGCCGTCAGTTCGCGCTGATCCAGCGTTTTCAGAGTATCCGTGTCGATCAGCACGCAGCGAGGCTGGTGAAACGCCCCAAGCAGGTTCTTGCCGCCCGGGCGATTGAGGCCGGTCTTACCCCCGACTGAGGAGTCCACCTGCGCAAGCAGGGTTGTTGGCACCTGGATGAAGTCAACGCCGCGGTGGTAGCTTGCCGCCAGAAAACCGGTCATGTCACCCACCACACCACCACCGAGGGCGATCAGGGTGACCCGTCGGTCGAAACGTCCCTCAATCAGCTGGTCGGCCAAACGCGCGTAGGTATCCAGGGTCTTTGAGTCCTCACCCGGAGCAAACTCCAGCAGCAGCGGCTGGTAATCGGCAAGCGCGCCACATACGCGGGCACCCAGCAACGCCGAGACACGGCTGTCGCTGACGATCACGACACGCCGTCCGGCGATGTGCGGGCGATACAGGCCAGGGTCGGTCAGCAGGCCGGACCCGATATGAATCGGGTAGCCGCGGTCAGCCAGGTCGACTCGTAGAGTGCGCATCCGTTAGACGATCCAAAACATCCTTGACCGTGGCGCCAACCTTGCGGCCGGGTGACTCCACCACGATATCTGCCACCGAATCGTACAACGGCTCACGCTCCTGCGTGAGTTCGAGCAGACGCGACTCCGGATCGGTGTCGGCGTCCCGCAGCAGAGGCCTGTGCACCGAACCGCGCGTACGCCGCAACTGCTCGGCAACCGATGTTTTAAGGTAAACCACCGTCCCACGGGCGCGCAGCAGTTCCCGATTTTCCGGCATCAGCACCGCACCGCCACCGGTTGCCAGGACAATCCCGGGCAGCGCCGTCAGATCCTGCAACACCTTATGCTCGCGTTTGCGAAACCCGGCTTCCCCTTCTATCTCGAAGATTATCGAAATCGTGGCGCCGGTACGGCGTTCGATCTCCTCGTCACTATCGAAAAAATCGAGCCCCAGACTTTGCGCCAGCCGGCGCCCGACCGTGGTTTTTCCGGCCCCCATCGGGCCGACCAAAAACACACTACGACGGGCCATCGGAACGCGTTCGCTCAGGGCGCGGCGTCGGCCAACCCTTCGCGCACGATTTTAGGAGTTACAAAGATCAGCAGCTCCCGTTTCTCATTGGTCCCGACCTTGTTTTGAAACAGCCGCCCTATGTAGGGTAAATCCCCGAAGAACGGCGTGCGCGCCACGTTATTCGATTTGGTCTGTTCGTAGATACCGCCGATCACGAGCGTCTCGCCGTCGTTGACCAGCACCTGCGACTGCACCCGTTGTGTGTCGATGGCCGGTTCGCCAATGAGATTGGTCGCGTTGGTGTTCAGTGCGTCCTTGTTGACCTCGATATCCATGATGATGTGATCATCAGGCGTGATCTGCGGCGTCACCTTCAATTGCAATACCGCCTCCTTGAACTCCGTCGCGGTCGCGCCGCTGGCAGACGCATTCTGATACGGAAATTCCGTACCCTGGGAAATGATCGCCTCCTTCTGGTTCGACGTGACCACGCGCGGATTGGAAATAATTTCGCCCCGACCCTCGGCCTGCAACGCCGACAATTCAAGCTCCAGCAGGCGTCCGAATGGCAGTTTGGCAATCGCCAGACCGATTGACGTGGGGTTGAACGGGACACCCTGCAATCGCTGGGCTGGCATATTCACGTTCAGGCGGTCATCCATCTCCAGGGTTTCACCGTTGATGAGTTGAGTGGTGCCGTTCAAAGTACCGGAAACAGCCGTCGTTCCGCCCACGATATTCCGATTATCACTGGCACCAAACTTGACGCCCAGGCTCTTGCTGAAATTGGTGCTGGCGTTGACGATCCGTGACTCGATCAGAACCTGCCGTACCGCAACGTCCAACACTTTCATCAGTTCGCGAATCTCGGCGAGCTTTTGCTCGGTGTCGTTAATGATCAAGGTATTGGTGCGTTCATCCACAGTGACGTTGCCACGCTCCGTCAATACCTGGCGATCTTGGCCCTTTAGGAGTTCCGCGACATCGGTCGCCTTGGCGAAATTCACGGCCATGAATTCGGTATACAGGGGGGCCAGCTCTTCCAGGTTCTTCCTGGCTTCCGACTCAGCCTGCTCGCGCGCGGCGATTTCTTCCGCTGGCGCTACCCACATCACGTTGCCGTCATCGCGCTTGCCGAGACCTTTGGTGGTCAGGATCACGTCCAGCGCCTGATCCCAGGGCACGTTCTGCAGCCGCAAGGTGATATTGCCCCCGACGGTATCGGCGGCGACCAGGTTCTTGCCGGTGAAGTCGGCAAGCAGTTGCAGGACAGCCCTGACTTCTATGCTCTGGAAGTTCAGGGAAATAGGCTCGCCAGAGTAGGTTTTCTTGACATTGCGCAGGCTCGCGGCGTCCGTGCGCACTGGCGAAACTTCAAGCGTGTACGTGCCATTCGTCTGATAGGCAAGGTGCTCGAAGGGACCCTGGGTGGACACCTCCATCCGCACCCCTCCCGCCTGCTGGCGGGTCTCAACCTGGGTCACCGGCGTGGCAAAATCGGTAACGTCCAGGCGACGACTGAGCTCGGCTGGCAACGCCGCACCCCTGAAGGTAATGACCACCCGCCCGCCTTGCGGACGAGTGTCCACCTGAATATCCGATGAGGACAGGTCCACGATCACTCGACCCTGGCCGCTCTCGCCGCGCCTGAAGTCGACCGACCTGACCCGAGGTCCGCCCGCGGCAGCGGTGGAAGAGGCTGTAGATGCCGCAGATGCCGCGCCCGACGGCACAGCTGAACTGACGGCGGCACCTTCCAAAGTCATGAACAGGTCAGGCCCACTGCTGCGGACCGACCAACGGACCGCGTGCGTCAGGTTCACGACCACGCGGGTGCGCCCCTCACCCTGGAGGATCGCCAGACTCTCCGCCGGACCCGAGCCAATCTTCTGATTACGCTCGGCAATCGCACTGCCAACAGCCGGCAAATCAACGACCAGGCGGGGTGGATCATTGATCAGAAATGCCTTGCCGACCGACAGGTCCCCATCCGCGTGTAGTTGAAGCTGCACCCCCCCCGTCGGCGTCGGCGCGTGTTCAAGTCCCGTCAGCGTGACTGCTTGCAAACCGCTGCTCGCGATCGCCAGTGGTAGCAAAGCTATCGTCCGCATCAGGAATCTGCCCGCAGCGCGCCAATGACGATGTTGCATGTTATTCATCTCCCTGACCATCGTCATACTGTGTTACTGCTCCACGATTGCAATGGCTGCTGCCCGTTCCATCCAGCCACCGGTCCCGTTTGGAATGAGTTCCACCAGTTTGACCGCGGTTTCCTCGACCTGCGAGACCCGTCCGTAGTTTTCGCCCAAATAATTGCCGACGCCAATCCGGCTAATGGTCTGATCCGGACCCTGGACCAGGGCCCACACAGAACCGTCGCGCCCCAATGTGCCAACCATGCGCAGTGCGTCCAGCGGATACCCTTCCAGTGCCTCCTTGCGTCGATTCAAATCGGGCCGGATCCCTCCATCCTCACCGGTATCCGCGCGCTGTGCCAGCCGCGGGTCTTCCAGGGTGTCGAGAAACGGATTTTTAATACCTTCTCGAACATAGACAAACTGCTCATAGGGCTTGAGTACCGGCAAGGGATCAATGGCCACTTTCTCGGCAGCGCGGACTTCATCCATCCATGCGTGCAAGTCGGCGTTCCTCACGCCACAGCCAGAAGCAATCGCGCATAGCAGGCCCAGTCCTAAAATCCGGCCGCCGTTCACGGCTTGTCCTCGTCCAGGTACTGGTAGGTCTTGGCCGTCCCTTTCATCACCAGCAGTTCCGAATCCTTGCCGACCGGGACGATACTCAGATCATGCAAGGTAACGATGCGTGGAAAGCCCGCCACGTCGCTGGCAAACTCCGCCAGCTCGTGATAGGAGCCGGTCACTTCGATACTGATCGGTATTTCAGCATAGAACCCTGAAGGCCGAGCCTCCCCCGGCTGGAACAGCTTGAACTCCAGACCACGCCCCAACCCGGCCTGCGTTATTTCCACTAGCAGATTGGCGATTTCATTGCTGTCCGGCAACTGACGGCGCATCGCCTCGAAGGATTCCTTCAGCTGCGCCAATTGCTCGCGGTAAGCCTCTAGATTCACGGCCTGCCGATATTTGGTCACGAACTGCTGACGCAACTGTTGTTCGGTCTGCTGACGAGACTCCAGATCTTCCAGCGTCTTGCTCACAATAAAATAGTAACCAGCCACCAACACCACGAGTGCCAGCAAGCCTACCGCGACCGCCTTGCCCAGCAGCGGCCACTCGCCTGCTTCCTGAACATCAATGCTGCGCAGATCGATACTGCGCACATCCAGCTTACGAAGATCGTCTAACAGACTCATTGACCTGGCTCGTCTTTTGCCACGTGCTGCGGAACTTTGATGTCGTATTGACTCGCGTGCATGCCGCGATGCTCGGTTGCCCGCGCGACCCCCAGCGTAGAGGGGTCGAAATGATCTGATGCGTCCAACTGGTGCATGAACGTGGACACCCTGGCATTGGATTGTGCCAGACCTTGCAAACTGAGTGCCGTCTCACGCTGAGAAACGCGGGCCACGAACACACCATCCGGCACGCTGCGTGCCAGGGCATCGAATAGCTTGACCGACATCGGTCGTTTGACCTGGAGATCCTGAATAACGTCCATGCGTGCTTGCAGGCGTGACTTCTGTGCCTGAATATCCCGGATCTCACGAATCTTTATATCCAGCGCGGCGATTTCCGTACGTAAGAGTGCATTTCTTTCTTCCTGACGGTTCACTATTGTCGTGGAGACCAGTTCCGCAACAATCACCAATAAAGCGGCGCCCAGCACCCCTGCGCCCAGCGTCATCAGGAACTCTTTCTGCCGCCGTTGGCGTTGGCCGCGCCGCCATGGCAGCAGATTAACGCGAGACATTATTCATGCTCCGCATGGCAAGACCTGCCGCAACCATCCAGGCATGTCCGTCGGACCGCAACCGCGCCGCTTCACTTTTCGACGCGAACTCGATATCAAGGAACGGGTTGCCGACCCGAGTATCCAGCCCGGCAAACTCCCCAACTGCCGCGGCCGCACCGGGCAACCCGGCGCAGCCACCACTCAACACGACACTATCGATTGCCGATTCGCCTGTGGCGGAAAAGAATACCTGAAGCAATCTGGCCACTTGGCTAGCCATCGAATCCAGAAATGGAGCGATGACCTCGGTGCGGCTGTCGTCAGGAAGCGTGTTGTCATGCAAAGCGACGATCGCCTCAGGATAAGCCAGACCGTAACGGTCCTGAATCTGCTGCAATAACTGGTCTCCGCCAAACAGCTGCTCACGCGTAAATACCGCGACCCCACCATGCAGCACACTCAAGGTCGTGGATGTGGCGCCGACATCAACCATCGCGGTAACACCGGCACTGGCAGCCTCCGGAAGCTGTGAGGCAATCAATGGGAAAGCCGACTCTAACGCATAGGCCTCCACGTCCACGACCGATGCCGTCAGGCCGGCCAGAGTCAGTGCTTCCAGGCGCTTATCGATAACCTCGTTGCGCGCGACAATCAGCAGCACGTCATTGGTCTCGGGATTGCGCGCATTGGCGCCCATTACCACGAAGTCAAAGTACACATCTTCCAGAGGATAGGGAATGTATTGATCCGAATCCAGGGTGATTTGCTGCTCGATCTCGGAATCGGAAAACTCGGCCGGCATGCTGATCTGGCGACTGATGACCTGTGAACCTGACACGGCGAGGGCCGCATGACGTCGTTTGCTACCTGAGCGCTGCAAGGCATCGGCTACCGCCTGACCGGCGACCTCGATCTGCACCACTGCTTGCTCCGAGACAGCTCCCACGGGCAACCGGGTATGGGCGCTTGCCTCGACGCGGTAACCCTTGGCGGTCGCGGCAAGAGCCAAAAGACGTACCGCCGACGTGCTAATATCCAGCCCGAGCAAGGGCATAGCATCTTGGCCAAAAATCTTTCGAATCAATTGATTACCCGTGACTTCCAAAAATTTTTATGGCCAGCCCCGCCCCGCACCCTGAGTGTCCGTCCGTACGCGTTATCGGCCGTAGTTTGAAGCTCCTGAACATTTATATCACAGCGTCTCTAGAATTAAGGCCACAGCACGAGCGCAGCATAAAACGCGAAGCGAACGTGTGGTGTGACTGGGCGGTTCGGGAGTTATTTTCTGCGACATATTAGAGGCTGGCCCCGCGCCATGATAGTCCAAGCAAAATGCCAGCTGGAAGGTATGCCATGCCACGCGCCCGCTTGTCACTGCTATCACGCGCCCCGCGTTGACGCGCGTTGACGCTTCTGCTGCGCGTTCTTCGCGCGCTGGCCTCCGCTGGCATTAATCTGGCTTTCGCAGCATTGCTGGCGGGGGTCATCGTTTATCTTGCGCTCGACCGCCAACTGCCTGCGGTCGAGCAACTGGCCCACACCCAGCTCGCCCAGCCACTTCAAATCTACTCGAAGGACAAACGTACGATCGCCGAATTCGGCGACCAGCGGCGCATTCCCCTCGCCGACGATGCCCTGCCTGCGTCATTAGTGCAAGCCATCCTGGCCGCGGAGGACGATCGTTTCTTCGAGCATCCGGGCTTTGACACCAGAAGTATTGTGCGCGCGGCATGGGAGCTGATTCGCACCGGCAAGGCACGGCAGGGCGGCAGCACCATTACCCAGCAGGTCGCGCGTAACTTCTTCCTGAGCCGCGAGAAAACCTTCCTGCGCAAGGGCCTTGAGATCATGCTCGCGGTACGCATCGAGCAGCATTTCAGCAAAGACCAGATTCTTGGCCTGTACGTCAACAAGATCTTTCTTGGGCACCGCGCTTACGGCTTTGGCGCCGCCGCCCAGATTTACTACGGTCGACCGATAGCGCAGCTGACAGTTTCCGAAATCGCCATGCTCGCGGGGCTACCGAAAGCACCTTCCCGCGACAACCCCTTGGTCAATCCGAAGCGCGCGCTTGAGCGGCGGGACTACATCCTTGGCCGCATGTATTCCCTGGGCTATCTGTCCGCCGACGACTACCAACATGCGCTGGAGCAAGCGGACACCGCCGGGCACTACGGATTCGACCCTGACGTGGACGCACCCTATGTCGCTGAAATGGCGCGGGCCTGGGTGGTAGGTCGTTACGGCGACGCCGCCTACACGGATGGCTATCGGGTCATCACGACGGTGGACAGCCAGCAGCAGCAAGACGCCAACCGCGCCTTGCGCGCGGGTCTGCTCAATTACGATCGGCGGCATGGTTTTCGAGGCCCGGCGGCACGTGTTCCGGCCGCTGCTCTGGCCGACCGGATGCAGCTGCAGAAAAACCTGCGCGCCCTGCCCGCAAACGAGGAGTTGACGCCCGCGGTGCGACTGACCACGGGCGACTTCTGGCTCGCGACCTCGCAGACCACCGTCCCGGCGGCCGAGATCGCGCGCGACACTTTCGCTCGCGGCTGGCAACCCGCTGACGGCGATGTCGTTTACCTGAGGCGATCGCCAACCGGTTGGCAGCTGGCGCAGCTACCGCAGGTGGAAGGCGCCCTGGTGGCACTGCACCCCGACAGCGGGGCGATCACCGCCCTGGTTGGCGGCTACGATTTCGGCCGCAGCCGATTCAACCGCGCAGTACAAGCCCAGCGCCAACCGGGCTCAAACTTCAAGCCTTTCATTTACGCGGCCGCGCTGGCTGCCGGCTACACCGCGGCCTCGGTGATCAACGATGCCCCGGTCGCGTTTCCAGTCGACACGCCAGACGGCTACTGGCGGCCGGAGAACTATACCGGCCGCTTCTACGGACCCACGCGCCTGCGCGAAGCCCTGGCGCAGTCGCGTAACCTTGTTTCCGTACGCCTCATGCATGCGGTGGGCGTTGGTTTCACGCGCCGGTATTGTTTGCGCTTCGGGTTTGACGCCGCGCGCTTGCCGCGCAATCTTTCCCTGGCGCTGGGCACCGCTTCCGTAACCCCGCTTGAACTGGCTGCCGCGTATGCAGTCATTGCCAATGGCGGATACCGGGTCAGTCCCTACTTCATCGAGCAGGTTCTGGATCGCAACGACCAGATCGTATGGCAGGCGCCACGGCCGGTTCCATGCGATGCCGGTTGCGAGACGGAGCAACACGGCGGCGACACCGTGCCGGCGCCCCGGGTCATTCCCGCCTCCGATGCATACATCCTCAATTCCATGTTGTCGGATGCCATCGATCACGGCACCGCGGTGCGCGCCAAAAGTCTCGGCCGACCCGACCTCGCGGGCAAGACCGGCACCACCAACGAGGAACGCGACGCCTGGTTCACGGGTTTCAATCGAAGGCTACTGGCAACCGCCTGGGTCGGTTTCGATCAACCACGCTCGCTCGGCAAGGGAGAAACGGGCTCCCGCGCCGCGTTGCCTGTCTGGATGGATTTCATGGCCTCCGCGCTGGCTGACCTGCCGGTGAGTCCGATGCGGGTACCCAGCGACCTGGTCTCCGTGCGCATTGACCGCTACACCGGACAACCGACTTCGGATAGCGGCCCGGATACCTTGTTTGAATGGTTCAGCGCCGATCGGGTGCCCAGCGCCACGCGCGTCCCGACTCCTGATCCCGCGACACCGGCCCGTAACCCGGAGGCGGTATTGTTTTGATACCCGCCATTGTCCGCACCATTTTGGTGCTATCAAGCCTTTGGCGCACTATTCTGGTCACCAGAAAATCCAACCGTGAGTCACACGGCGCCCGCACCGGGAAGATTCGAGTTTTGGTACATTTGGTGCTTAATCGTGAAGGGTCGCCCTGATCCGCCGCCGCTATCGTCCCGCAAGGACATCGCCCGGCAATCTTTAATCTGGCCGCCAGGCCAATCACCCCGCCAAGGAGCGTAGTTACATGTCAGCGTCGGATGTGCTCAAGAGAATCGGCGAACAAAACGTCAAATTTGTCGACATGCGGTTCACCGATACCCGAGGCAAGGAACAGCACGTCACCATCCCAGCCCATCGCGTCGACGCCGGGTTCTTCGAATCCGGCATGATGTTCGATGGCTCATCCATTGGCGGCTGGAAGGGCATCAACGAGTCGGATATGGTGCTGATGCCGGATACCCAGTCGGCGGTGCTCGATCCGTTCACTGACGAAACCACCCTGAACCTGACCTGCGATGTGCTGGAACCGCACACCATGCAAGGTTATGACCGCGATCCCCGCTCGCTCGCCGGCCGTGCCGAGGCCTACCTCAAGTCAACCGGCATTGCCGACAAGGCGTTCTTTGGCCCGGAACCCGAATTCTTCGTTTTCGACGATGTGCGCTGGGCGGATTCACTCAACGGCTGCTTCGTGGAAATCGATTCGGAGGAAGGGCACTGGCGCTCCGGCACCGAGTTCGAGGAAGGCAACAAAGGCCACCGGCCGCGCATCAAGGGCGGTTACTTCCCGGTGCCACCGGTGGATTCCCTGCACAACGTTCGCACCGCCATGGTGCAGGCGCTGGAGGAAATGGGCGTGACAGTGGAGGTCCATCACCACGAGGTCGCCACCGCCGGACAATGCGAAATCGGCACCTTGTTCAATACCCTGGTGCGCAAGGCGGACGAGCTGCAGATTCTGAAATACGTGGTGCTGAACGTAGCCCACAACTATGGCAAGACCGCCACCTTCATGCCTAAACCTCTGGTCGGCGACAACGGCAGCGGCATGCACGTCCACCAGTCTCTGGCCAAAGCCGGCGTCAACCTGTTCGCGGGGGACAAATACGGCGGCTTGTCGGAGTTGGCGCTGTACTACATCGGCGGCATCTTCAAGCACGCCAGGGCGCTCAACGCGCTCACCAATGCCAGTACCAACAGTTACAAGCGGCTGGTGCCTGGCTTCGAGGCGCCGGTCATGCTGGCCTATTCGGCCCGGAATCGTTCGGCTTCGGTACGTATTCCGTGGGTATCGAGCCCCAAGGGTCGGCGCATCGAAGTGCGCTTCCCCGACAGTACCGGCAATCCCTATCTGGCCTTTTCCGCCATGCTGATGGCCGGCCTCGACGGCATCAAGAACAAGATCCACCCAGGCGATGCCATGGACAAGGACCTGTACGACCTGCCGGCCGAGGAAGCCAAGGCCATTCCTCAGGTATGCCACTCGCTCGACATGGCGCTCGAAGCGCTGGATGCTGACCGTGACTTTCTGACCGTCGGTGACGTGTTCTCGAACGATATGATCGATGGCTATATCGCCCTGAAGATGGACGAAGTCACGCGCCTGCGCATGACCTCCCATCCGGTCGAGTTCGACATGTACTACAGCTGCTGACCCCGTGGTGGAGGGGCTTGCCCAGAGCAAGTCCCTCCACCTCTGACACCTCAGCTTCATACATCGGGCGCCGCCATGAACATCATCCGCCCAATGCTACTGGCCCTCCTTTTGACGGTGCCCGACGTAGCAGGTGCCGTCCGGGTTTATCAATCCACCGGCCCGGATGGCGTGACCCAGTTCTCGGATCAGCCCAGCCCGCAAGCGCGGGAACTGGACATTTCCGTACCGACACAGGTTCCCCCCGCTTATCCACCGGGCGCCTATGGCAAGCCGACTGCCACGGAAACCAGTACTGCGCCCAAAGCGATTCGCTACACTCGACTGCGTATTACGCAACCCAGCAACGACGCCGTATTCTGGTTTGCCGATGGCCCGGTACAGGTCCAGGCTGACATAGTCCCCCCGCTCGCCGAAGGACATGTCCTGGTGCCTCTGTTGGACGGCGTGGCGCAGGGAGAAGGCGCCGCGGGCAGCAGCTTTACCCTGAGTGGCCTGAATCCGAACACCTACCAACTCAAAGTAGTTATCCGCGATCAGAACGGCAGGAACCTCAAACAAAGCGCCGCGGTGCGATTCCATTTCAAACGCCAGTCAGTCAATCTGCCGGCCCGACGGCCTCCGCCTATAGTGCGGCCTCCGCCGCCTCCACCTCCACCTCCACCTCCGACACACTTCGGCGGCAACTGAACCACTCCAGGTGGCGTATCACGTGCCCGCCGCAACCGCCCATGGAAACTAGCCTGGACAATGGAAACGCCGAGCCGCCAGGTGCTTGGCGCCTTGTGCTGGACAATCTGCAAACCGCCGTCCTGGTGATCGACGCCGGGCAGTACATCAGCTACCTGAATCAGGCGGCCGAGGTACTGCTTAGCGCGAGTTCCCGCCAGCTGCGCGGCCAGCCACTGGCCCATGTTGTCCCCGAACCCGGACTCTCGGCGCTGGTTACCGATACCCTCGCTCGTCAGCAGGCAGTGCTGCGCCACGATATGAGCTTCGTGCTGTCCGGCGGCGCGGTGCGCCGGTTCGACTGCTGGCTGACACCATTCGCTTGGGAAAACGGCGCTGGCGTGGCGATTGAGATTGCCGCCACTGGCCCGCTGGGCGACACCCAGCGCGAAAGTCAGCTGCTGGCGCAGCAGGAAGCCAACCGCCTGATGCTGCGCGGCCTGGCACACGAGATCAAGAACCCACTGGGTGGCCTGCGTGGCGCGGCGCAATTACTCGAACGCGAGCTGGGCGACCCGGCGCTGGCCGAGTACACCAACATCATCATCGGCGAAGCCGATCGTCTGAAAAACCTGATCGATCGCATGGTGAGCCCGGAACTGGCGCCCCAGAACGCCAGCGTCAGCGTGCACGAGGTACTGGAGCGGGTCCGCGCCCTGGTTGACGCGGATTTGCCACCTCACATCAGCATTGAGTGCGACTACGACCCCAGCCTTCCGGACCTGTGGGCCGATCGCGAGCAGCTTATTCAGGCGTTCCTGAACCTGGTGCGAAACGCCGTACAGGCTGTGGACGAAGCCGATTGCCGCCCCGGGCGCGTGATCCTGCGCACGCGTGTACGCAGGCGGGTGACCATTGCCGGTCGGCATCACCGGCTGCTGGTACAGGTGGATGTGGCCGATAACGGCCCCGGCGTGCCGGAGCAAATGCGCGACCAGATTTTCCATCCGCTGATCACCGGGCGCGCCACAGGAACCGGACTGGGGCTGTCGATCGCGCAGTCACTCATCAGTCGGCACGAAGGGTGCATAACATTCCATAGCCTGCCGGGGAATACCGTGTTCTCCGCACTATTGCCCATTGCCGGAGAACATCGATGATTTGCCAGGGACGCGTATGGGTGGTCGACGACGACCGCTCGATCCGCTGGGTGCTATGTCGTGCGCTGCAAAACGCCGGCTTTGAGGCCATAGAATTCGAGGATGCCGAGCGCGCCAGCGCCGCGCTGTCCGGCGACGAGCCTGACGCCATCGTATCGGATGTGCGCATGCCGGGGCGCAGCGGGTTCGACCTGCTGGCCGAGCTTCGGGAACGGGCGCCCAAGGTGCCGGTCATCATCACCACGGCCTATCCGGACCTCGACAGCGCGGTTTCCGCATTTCAGGGCGGCGCCTTCGAACACCTGCCCAAACCGTTCGATATCGACGAAGCCGTGGATCTGGTCAGTCGCGCGATCGCGCAGCGTCGCGAGAACACCACCACCGCCGAGCCGCCGCAGGCGGCCACCAAGCCTGACATGATCGGCTCGGCCCCGGCGATGCAGGAAGTGTTTCGCGCCATTGGCCGCTTGTCGCATTCCAGCATCAACGTGCTGATCACCGGCGAGTCGGGCACCGGCAAGGAGTTGATCGCGCGCGCCCTGCATCGTCACAGTCCGCGCAGCGGCGGTCCATTTGTCGCCATCAACATGGCCGCCATCAACCGCGAGCTGCTCGAATCAGAGCTATTTGGTCATGAGCGCGGCGCTTTCACTGGCGCCCAGGCACTGCGCCGCGGCCGCTTCGAACAGGCGCACGGGGGCGCGCTGTTTCTGGACGAAATCGGCGACATGCCATCCGAGCTTCAAACCCGGTTACTGCGGGTCCTGCAGGAGGGCGAGTTTTACCGCGTCGGCGCCCATGCGCCATTGCAGGTCAACGTCCGGGTGATCGCCGCCACCCACCAAGATCTCGAACAGGCGGTCCTCGCCGGCAAGTTCCGGGAAGATCTATTGCATCGCCTCAACGTGGTTCGCATTCGGGTGCCGCCACTGCGCGAGCGGCGAGAGGACATCCCCAACCTGATCCAGCACTTCCTGGTGCGCGCCGCCAGGGAACTCCAGGTCGACTGCAAAACCGCCTCGCCGCAGGTGCTGGAACGACTTAGCCGATTCGATTGGCCCGGCAACGTGCGCCAGCTCGAAAACGTTTGCCGCTGGTTGACCGTGATGACTCCGACGCAAAGCGTCCGGGTGGACGATCTGCCGCCCGAGGTTACCGGCATGCCGGCGGTGGTCGATGCCGACTGGCAAAGCACGCTGCGACGGTGGGCGGCTGGGCGGCTGGCGGCCGGTGAACGCGGCGTCATGAATGAACTGACGCCGGCATTCGAGCGGCTCATGATCGACGTGGCACTGGAACGCACCGGCGGGCGCCGCCAGGATGCCGCGGCGCTGCTCGGCTGGGGTCGCAATACGCTAACGCGCAAGATCAAGGAACTTGGCATCGAGGACGCCTGAGTCCATCGGACCGGCGCCTTTCGGCCTATCGGTCCAGTTGCAGCAACAGCGGCGCGTGATCCGACGGCCGCTCGGCGCGCCGCAGCTCCAGTTCCACCTGGCAGTCGCGGCAGTCATCCAGCAGCGGGCTGCTGACCAGGATGTGATCGATGCGCAGACCGTGATTGCGACGAAAACCCGCGCCGCGATAGTCCCACCAGGTAAACGCCTGCTGCGCCGGGTGTAGCGCGCGAAATGCGTCGTGCAAGCCCAGGCCGGCAAGTTCGGCAAAGGCCGCCCGCTCGGCGGGGCTGACCAGCACCTGCCCCTGCCAGGCGGCGGGGTCGTGCACGTCAACATCGGCCGGCGCGATATTGAAATCGCCCATCACCAACAACCGCGGCGACTGCTCCAGCGCGGTCACCAGGTAGCGCTGAAAGTCGCTCAACCAGCCGAGCTTGTACGCGTATTTGTCAGAGCCGACGGCGCTGCCGTTCGGCACATAGGCGTTTACCACCCGCAGATCACCGTAACTCGCGGCAATGCAGCGCCGCTGCGGGTCTTCCTCACGCCTGGGGAAACCCATCAACGGCTCGGCTGGCGGCTGGCGACTGAGCAAGGCCACGCCGTTATAGGTGCGCTGGCCACAGAACACCGCGTGATAGCCAGCCGCCGCAAGCTGTGCCTGCGGAAAGTCGCCGTCCACCACCTTGGTTTCCTGCAACCCAACGATGTCCGGGGCGACGCGATCCAGCCACTCCAGCAGTTGCGGCAGGCGTACGCGCAGAGAGTTGACGTTCCAGGTGGCAATCAGCACGGCATTCATCGCTCAGGGAACCGCGGGGCGACCGACCGAAGCAATGAATTGTTGCGTCGGCAGCGCCCGCTAACGTTAAGGGAGACCCTGAAGTATTCAGCGTTTCCCGCAGCGCAAGGATGCGCTGCCAAAATCTGTGGCGGCAAGCCACTGATTTTGTGAGCCATCGGAAAACC
>CAZZHF010000006.1:0-6308 GCA_964653545.1 uncultured Gammaproteobacteria bacterium
GGCCATGGAAAGCGCGGGGGTGACGCTGGTGAAAGGCGATCTGCGCGGCATCGTGCGCGCGCGCAAGCTCAGCCGGGCGACCATGGCCAACATCAGGCAGAACCTGTTCTTCGCCTTTGTCTATAACAGTCTGGGCATCCCGATTGCCGCCGGCGTCCTGTACCCGTCGTTTGGCCTCCTGCTGTCGCCCATCATCGCGGCGGCGGCGATGTCGTTCAGCTCGGTGTCCGTGGTCGGCAACGCGCTGCGCCTGAACCGGGTGCGGCTATAAGCCGGTTAGTGGCTGGGTGCGTCGATCGTCGCGTTACCGGCTCAAGCGCGCATGATGATGGAGAGCTTTCGCGTGGGCATCGGACCTGATCTGACCACTGCCGATTCCCCAGCCGAGCCCATCGGCACCATCGTCGGCGTGCATGGCCCGGTGGTGGTGATTGCCTGCGACCACCTGCCGCCACTGCGCCAGGCACTGCTGGCGCGGTTCGATCACGAGCGCTACCTGTTCGAGGTGCATCAGCACCTGGACGAGCGCCACCTGCGCGCCATCACTCTGCATGGCACCAGCGGACTGAAACGCGGAATGCCGGTGTACGACACCGGCGCCCCGCTGCATGTGCCGGTGTCGGCGGATTGCCTGGGCCGGGTGCTGAACGTTTTTGGCGAACCCCAGGACGGTGGCCCGCCCCTGGCCGGTGGCGCGTTTCGCAATGTGCATCGCGCGCCGGTGGCACTGAGCGAGGCGCGCGGTGTCACCAAGGTACTGGCGACTGGCATCAAGGTGATCGATCTGTTGTGTCCGTTCTTTCGCGGCGGCAAGACTGGTCTGTTCGGGGGCGCCGGGGTCGGCAAGACGGTGTTGATCATGGAGTTCATGCATGCCATACAGTCCGTGCACCGGGGCGTGTCGGTGTTCGCCGGCGTCGGCGAGCGCATCCGCGAGGGCCACGAGCTGTGGCACGACATGCAGGCCACGGGCGTGATGGCCAATTCGCTGCTGGTGTTCGGCGAGATGGACGAATCGCCCGGGGTGCGCTTCCGGGTGGCGCTGTCGGCGCTGACCTATGCCGAATACCTGCGTGATGTACAGCATCGGGAGGTGCTGCTGTTGGTCGACAACATCTACCGCATGGTGCAGGCCGGTAGCGAGGTGTCGAGCCTGCTCGGTCGTATGCCTGCGACGGTGGGCTATCAGCCGACGCTCGGCACCGAGATTGCCGAGGTCGAGGACCGCATCGCCTCTACTGCCGCCGGCGCCGTGACCTCGGTGCAGGCGGTCTATGTACCGGCCGACGACATGACCGACCCGGCGGTCAGCGCCATCCTGGGCCATCTGGATACCAGCGTGATCCTGTCGCGGCGCCTGGCCGGGCAGGGGCTGTACCCGGCGGTGGACCCGCTGCATTCATTCTGCAAGCTGATGGATCGCCACACCGTGGGCGAGCGTCACTATCAGGTGGCCGGCGCAGTGCGCGAGCACATTGCCCGCTACCGTCAGCTTGAGGACATCATCGCCATGCTGGGCTTGCAGGAGTTGTCCGAAGCGGATCGGCGCATCGTGCATCGGGCGCGGCGCCTGGAGCGCTACCTGACCCAGCCGTTTTTTGTCACCAGCCAGCACTCGGGCGTGGCTGGCGCCACGGTGCCGCTGGCCGATTGTCTGGCCGATTGCGAGGCGATTCTCGACGGGCGCCACGACGACTGGCCCGAGGAGCGTTTCTACATGCGCGGCGCTTTGGCAGAGGCGGCGTCGTGAGGGGCTTTACCCTGCACCTGCACGGCGCCACGGCCTGGGAAACCGTGGAGCAGGTATACAGCTTCGTCGGGCGTGACGCCAGCGGCAGCTTTGGCATCCAGCCGGGCCATGAGGCGTTCATTACCGCGCTCGAATTCGGCCTTGCCCGCTACCGGTGCCTCGATGGGGTGTGGCAGTACCTCGCGCTGCCGGGGGGCATCCTGCACGTCACCGGTGGTGAGGTGTTCGTGTTCACCCGCCGTTACCTGCGGGACACGGATTATCGTCGTATCAGTACCCAGCTGGAGAACCAGTTGCGGGCCGAGGATGTGGCGCTTTCGCGTACCCGCGCCAGCCTGCAGCAGATGGAGCAGCATTTGCTGCGACGGCTTTGGGAATTGGAACAGCGGGGGCACGGCAATGAACAATGACCACCGCCTGCGCCAGGGTGTTGAGCGCGATGCCCGTGGTTTCGACCGGGCGCAGCGCCGGCAGCGGACAGTGCTGGCGCAGGCCCGTTTTCTGGGTACGTTGGGGCTAATGCTGGTGTTACCAATCGTTGGCGGAGCTTATTTGGGGCTGTGGCTGGATGAGCGCCTGCCGGGTTACTCCCAGTCCTGGACCCTGAGCCTGCTGCTGCTGGGGGTGTTGGTGGGCGCAGTTAATGTTTTCCTGATGTTGCGTGACTGAAGCGATGGCTGCGAACACCGACCTGCTGGCGCCGACAGTTGTGCACTGGGGAGCCGTGCAATTGCCGGCGTCCGTGCTGGTCAGCGTCGCTGTCAGTCTGTTGCTGATCGCCGTTGGCGGTTGGCTGGGCCAGCGCCTGCGCACCGCGCCGGGGCCGTTGCAGACGGCGGTCGAGGGTCTGATCGGGGCGGCCGAGGGGGCGGTGCAGGCATTGGTGGGCGAGCAGTCGCCACGAGTGCTGCCGTTCATCGCCACGTTATGGATATTCCTGTTGTGCGCGAACCTGGTCGGGTTGCTGCCGGGACTGGAATCGCCAACTCGCGACCTGTCGGTAACCACGGCGCTGGCGATAGTGGTTTTTTTCTCGGTCCACTGGTTCGGCATCCGCGCCAGCGGCTGGCGGGCCTATTTGCGCCACTACCTGCAGCCGAGCCCGCTGCTGCTGCCGTTCCATCTGGTCAGCGAACTGACGCGTACTCTGGCGCTGGCGGTGCGTTTGTTCGGCAACATGATGAGCCTGCAGCTGACTGCCCTGTTGGTGCTGTTGGTGGCTGGTTTTCTGGTGCCGGTACCGGTGCTGCTGTTGCATGTGGTCGAGGCGGTGGTACAGGCCTACATCTTTGGCATGCTGGCCTTGGTTTATATCGCGGGTGGTATGCAGGCTCAGGTTCACGCGATTTCAAGTGGAGACTGAAAAAATGACTGACATCGGCTGGCTGGTGGTATTGACGACGGTGGCGGCGGTGTTTGGCATCGCCCTGGGAGTGATGTTGCCCGCCCTGGCGATGGGGCGGGCGATCAGTCAGGCGCTGGATGCCATCGCCCGTCAGCCCGAGGCGGAGCAGGCCATTTCGCGGCTGCTGTTCATTGGCCTGGCGATGATCGAATCGCTGGCCATCTACTGCCTGGTGGTGATTCTGATCGTGCTGTTCCGCAATCCGTTGCTGGCTTACCTGCCGCACTAGGGCCGGCAGCGGGGGAGCACCATCGTGCAATTCAACGCCTGGACCTTCGTCCTCGAAATCGTCAACTTCCTGGTCCTGGTGTGGCTGCTGCACCGCCTGCTGTACCGGCCGGTGCTGGCAGTGATTGTCCGGCGCCGGGCAGAGATCGACCGCCAGCTGGGCGAGGCCGATGCCGCCCGGCAACAGGCAGAAAGGCTCAAGGCCGAATACGACCAGCGGCTGGAGGGCGCGGCGCAGGAACGCACTGCCGCCCGCCATGCGCTGGACGAGGATATGGACCGCGAGCGGGGCCGCCAGCTGGAGTTGCTGCAACAGGATCTGGCCACCGAGCGCGAGCGGGCGGCCACCCTGGCGCGGCGTCAGGCGCAGCAGCTTCGCCATGAAGCTGAAGTGCAGGCTCTGGCGCTGGCCTCCCGCTTCGCCTCTCGCCTGCTCGGCGCGCTGGCCGGGCCGGCGCTCGAAGCCAGCCTGATCGATCTGACGCTGACCGAGTGCGGCCACTTGCCGGCTGAACGCCAGCGAGCCCTGCGCGATGGACTCGATCAATCGCCAGGACCCTTGCAAGTGACTAGCGCTTATCCGCTGGATGCCGAGCGGCGCTCGGCGATCGGGCAGGTGTTGCAGGCGCTCGCCGGCGGTCCACTGCCGGAAATCAGCTTTATCGAGGATTCAGCCCTGCTGGCCGGCATACGGATACAGGCGGGCGCCTGGCGCCTGGGAGCGAACTTGCAGGATGAACTTCAGGTATTTACAGAAATGGTTCAGCCGGATGCCTGAGCCGGTCGCCGTCACCTCGCCGTTGGCACAGGCGCAGCGGCGGTTAGAGGAGGACTATCGGCCTGGGTTGCGGTTGCTCGAACAGGGCACCGTGGGCGCCGTCGGTGACGGCATCGCCTGGATCGAGGGCTTGCCATCGGCAGCCATGGAGGAGCTGCTGCAGTTCGAGGACGGCAGCCTGGCGCAGGTCTTTCATCTGACGCAGACCCGGGTCGGCGCCGTTCTGCTGCGCCAGACCGCGGCGCTGACCGCTGGCACCCGGGCCGCGCTGACCGGCCGGGTGTTGCAGGTTCCGGCCGGGGATGCCCTGTTGGGGCGGGTGGTCGATCCGCTCGGCCGCGCGCTCGACGGCGGTGAGGATCCCGAGGCGTCCCGCCATCAGCCGCTGGAGGCGCCATCGTCGCCACTGACCGAGCGCGATTTCGTCAACCAGCCGCTGCTGACCGGCTGCAAGATCGTGGACACCCTGCTGCCGATCGGTCGTGGTCAGCGCCAGCTCATCATTGGCGACGAGGGTACCGGGCGCAGTGCCCTGGCGTTGGATGCGGTCATCAATCAGCGCGACAGCGGGGTGCGCTGCGTATACGTGTTGGTCGGTCAGAAGCGCTCGGCGGTGGTGAGCACACTCGAACTGTTGCGCCAGTACGGTGCGATGGACTACACCACGGTGGTAGTGGGCGAGGCCAGCGCCCTGGCCGGTTTGCAGTATCTGGCGCCTTTCGCCGGTTGCGCCGTCGCCGAGGGTTGGATACAGCAGGGCCACGATACCCTGGTGGTGTACGACGATCTGAGCGCACACGCACGGGCCTATCGGGAGTTATCTTTGCTGCTGCGCCGCCCACCCGGTCGCGAAGCCTATCCGGGCGACATTTTCTATCTGCATGCGCGGCTACTGGAGCGCACCACCCGGTTGGCACCCGCCGCCGGTGGTGGCAGCATGACCGCGCTGCCTATCGTCCAGACCGAGCAGGGCGAAATCGCGGCCTACATTCCGACCAATCTGATCTCCATCACCGACGGCCAGATCTACCTCGATGCCGATCTGTTCGCGAGCGGTTTTCAGCCCGCCATCGACATCGCCCGGTCGGTGTCGCGCATCGGTGGCAAGGCGCAACACCCACGTATCCGCGAGGCCGCTGGCAGCATCAAGCTCGATTATTTGCAGTTCCAGGAGCTGGAAGTATTCACCCGTTTCGGCGCCCGGCTGGAACCGGCCATGGAGACCCGCTTGCGCCGTGGTCGGGTGCTTCGCGAACTGCTCAAGCAGGACCGCTTGCAGCCGGTGTCGATGGTCGGGCAGATGGCCTGGCTGACGGCGTTCACTCACGGCATGTTTGACGGCGTCGAGCTTGGCCGGATAAACGCCGTGCTGGAGCGCTTGCTACAGGCGCTGGCCGGCAGCGGGCTAGGCGTCGACACACCGGAACAGGATTGGCTCGTCTGGTTGCCTGCCCAACTGGGTACCCCGATGTCAGGCCCATGAGCGGCTACCGCGACCTCGTTAAGCACCTGCGGGGTTTGGCGGACATTCGCGCCATTCTCGCCGGTATGCGCACGCTGGCGATGATCGAGACGCAGCGTCTGACCCGGCTGCGCGACAGTGGTCAGCGCCAGCGGGCCGGCTTGGAGCAGGCCGCGCAGTTCTATCGTGCCCATTATCCCGGCCGCGCTCTGTCCACCGGCGCCGGTGTCTCGGTCGTGATCGGTAGCGAAAAAGGGCTGTGTGGCGATTTCAACGAGGAGCTGTTGCGGTATGTGCGGGCACTGCCGGCGCAGCCCACCCTGGTGCTGGTAGGCAATAAGCTCATTGCCGCTGCCGGCGACTTGCCGCGGGTGGTGGCGCGCTGCCCGGGCGCTCCGGCAGCGGACGGCGTGGCCGTTGTGCTGGCTGAATTGGCCGATACTTTGGGCGGACTCGATACCGCCCGTGGTGGCCGGCTGATGGTGATCGCGCATGACCCGGAACTGCGACAGGTCAGTGCACGCCAGGTACTGCCGCTGCCAACTGTAGCGGCGCCTGTAACCGGCACGCCACCGCGGCTGTACATGTCCGTGCCCGAGTTCGAGGCGGCGCTGGTCGAGCAATACCTGTTCGCGGCGCTGACCGGAGAGGCGGGGCTGTCGGCGAACCGCGCCAGGACGACGAG